>NZ_JABXJH010000152.1:0-556 GCF_013373675.1 Bacteroides sp. L10-4 | reverse complement strand
TTAATGTGTGGTAGGATACCATTAAAGATAATGAAAATCAGCCACTTGGCCTATTTTATTATACTAAATATTATTTACTAACTCATTTGTTTTCAACGGATTAACTGTAATTTTAACGAAGTATTATAAAGAGAAGATTTTAAAAGGGAAATGGGCTGACACTACATGCATATGACTGATAGTACAAACTACTTTTCCATGGGTTTGCCTGCCTAATTCCAAGAGCGAAGATACGAAGACTAATCGGGGGGAGTAACCCCCTTTAACTACTCCCCCGATTTCTAAGAGTATATGATATTAATTGAATTTATATAGTAGATATCTTTTTATTATAGTGTTGATTATTAGTGTTTTGTAACTCTTTTGAAAATCAGATAATATCATTCAGAGACTCCTCCAGGTCCACTAATGGCAAGGAGACAGAATAATTAGTAACTATTCAGCGAATCGAATACAATCAGGTTGGTCAGCAACAATTTTAGAATAATCCTCTGATTATCATCAAAATAACAGTGATTCTATTTGTGAATGTCAGATAAAATCGCTATCTTTGTAT
>NZ_JABXJH010000151.1:0-572 GCF_013373675.1 Bacteroides sp. L10-4 | reverse complement strand
CATAAGCGGCCTTCAATTTGACCGCTAAGCTACGAATTCAAATCCGTTTCATTCTAAAGGACTGCTTAAAAGACTGTATTTCAATAATTTCAAAGACCGATTAGCTAACTTTTATTGGACAGTAGTGAGAACAGAAACAAGATAAAGGGTGGATAAAAATAATAAAAGGCTAAATTACAAAACTGACTAAATAGCTTATTACTCTAATGAGAGCAGCAGAAAATAGATACTCTATTTCTACTGTTCTCATTTTTATATATACAACTTTTCATAGTATAAAATCTCAAAAGACTCTTTCAAAGTTAACTTAAGATATATTTCTTAACTAATTGTTGGTGTCTTCCTTCTGGTGAAGTTCTCGAAAAACTTAATCCGGCCTTGAAGGAAATGCTCCCCCATCTGTTCACGGAAACCCACACCAGCGACACCAAGGCAGGGAATACTGGTAATCATTCTATTTTCCGCCACGACAATTTTATCGGCTGTTTTTCAGCCGATAAAATAAAAATGCCCGCAAGAAAATATTTTTGTTTTAACATTCCGGTTTATAAAAACATGGTAGAAGAGTCTTC
>NZ_JABXJH010000150.1:0-584 GCF_013373675.1 Bacteroides sp. L10-4 | reverse complement strand
ATCGGGAGGATTTGGTTAACTTTGACTGAGTCCTTGGAATTAGTAGTTTTCATGGAGAAAAGTCGCCAAACTTTTCCTTTAAATTACTAAATTTCAGGGACTTTTGCAGATTTAATCACTTGAAAATCAAATGTTTAACAGCATATATTTAATTTTTGTCATCTACTAAAATACTTTTTAGTTGAATAATCATAAAACACAATTGAATTGTCATACTCATTAGTAAAAGCAAGAATACTACTATCGTTCCGCTGAAAAAATTGCATATATTCAAAACTCTGTACGGTTGAGTCATCTAATGCAAAAATTAAATCATCTGTAACAAGCAAATCAATACTATTCACAATATTTTTCTTATGCCCTGTAGAAGAACAACCACACAAGATCATAAACAGA
Source organism: Bacteroides sp. L10-4 (assembly GCF_013373675.1). NCBI lineage: Bacteria > Pseudomonadati > Bacteroidota > Bacteroidia > Bacteroidales > Bacteroidaceae > Bacteroides > Bacteroides sp. L10-4. The sequence continues at coordinate 188 of NZ_JABXJH010000150.1, read as the reverse complement.
CTCCCTATTACTAAACAAATAAGATTATTTTTCATACAATCACCACCATATTTATGATAACACATCATTAGTGTCCAATAAAAATGGACGAGTTAAAAAATTAATCAAATAGTCCTTCAAAAAGGGGATAATCGAGTTCTTTGATATCGTTGAAATCAGTCTTATCGAACAGGTCACGTAAGTTCGTT
>NZ_JABXJH010000015.1:0-80268 GCF_013373675.1 Bacteroides sp. L10-4 | reverse complement strand
TAAGTATCTCTCTTACAGGTGTTTTATCCAGTAGAGAAAAGCTCTAAATTTGTAGAATTTCGTAGATTGGACGGTTGACTTTCAATTTGTAAGCGACAATGGCAACCAGACAGTATGTTATGATGGCACAGTACACTTGTGTCTTGACAGCATTCATCGTGGTGCCCCAAAAAGATTTTACTTTCAGGTGTTGTTTTATCCATTTGAAAAATAGTTCCACCTGCCAACGGTTCTTGTATAGCAAAGCTATTTCCTCTGCTGAGAGTTCCATGTTGTTGGTGATGAACACAAATTCTCTGTCCAGTTCTTCATCGTAGTATTTAACCCGCCGGAGTTTGTCCGGATATGCTTTGAGCGATTTATACGTTTCAAGCATTCCAATCTGGTCACATTTTATTCCGGTTGTTTTATCGACTTCACGGGAATACATCCTGCGGAATCTCATATTATCCTTTGCACGTGTAACGAAGTAAGCACCACTAGCGTGAAGCTTATGCAAACGGGTGAAGTCAACATATCCTTTATCCATGATATAGAAACTTCCCTTTTCATAACTCAACTCATCCAGCATGTTTACGTCATGTACTTTAGCATTGGTTACCAGTACGACTGTCGGTATGGAAGTCTTTACATCATACAAGGTATGAAGTTTGATGCCTCCTTTGTGTTTCCTAAATTCCGCCCACCAAAAAACATTCAGACAAAGGTCTATGGTGGAGGAATCAAAGGCATAAACATTACCGTCAACTTTCACCTCGAAGTCATTTTTGTTGTAGCTATTACGGGCTTCCGCAATCAGGGTATAAGCAAATTCTTCGTAGATACGATAATCTCTATTCCGGTTTGCTTTCCCCAGATTGGTACGGCTAACTGTTGCACCGAATCCCAAGTGATAGTACTTGTTCTTGTGTGCCTCGAGGCTGAGCATAAGGTCACGCATACTGTCTCGGGCGGTCAGTTGTCCAAGGATCATGCACAGCATCTGACTCCAACAGGTGAATGTTCTGATTTTCTTATTCCCGGAATACTTCTCTACCAAGCGGTCGAAGACACGACGGGGAAGAAAATCTGTAAGTTGAGCGAAGATATATTTGCCTTGATTCATTGTCTTGAGCTTTTGGGCAAAGCTAAAACAACTTTTCAATTCAAATCGTCACGCTCCAAAAGAATACATAACTATGCGATTATCAAAGATTTCAAAGAACGATGTTCAATTTAAAGTGCCCACTAGAGTTCACTCCATTTGTATCTCCGCCATCCTTCTACAGCCTCACCGTTTTCTTATTCTACAGACACTATAAAACAAAATGACACAAGCACTTCCCCAGAATGACTGGGACATATAATAAGAGCGTCCGAGTCGTATAATAAAAGCATCCGCCCCCTATCATAAGGATGTCCAACCCCTATGACAGACTTTATCTTCAGGCTGAATATATAAATCTTCAGTCACAAGATATATATCTTCAACCTAAAGACATACATCTTCAATCTAAAGATAAACCTTATCCCCTACTTCAGACATCCTTGCCAAGGAACTGAAAGGGCCTTGCAAGCAGGCTGAAACGGCCTTACCAACCATACCCGTCCCGGCAGCCTCATGCAGGCAGCACCTCTTCCTCCAAAACCTATCCTCTGGAAGATATTGGAACTAAATATGAACGATTTCCGCCACTGTCTGCCATACAATTTTCCTATCTTTGCGTCAAAGATAAAATTGCATAAATTGCCATGAGAAAACTTATTGTAGCTACCTTGTTGCTAAGCAGCGGTACTTTGGTATCGGCACAGAAAAGGCCTGAAACACCGGCCACGTACAAACCGACAAAAAGCGAGATGTACCACAAAGGCTGGATAGACTTCAACAAGAATGGGGTAAAGGATGTGTACGAAGACCCGGCCGCTCCGCTCGACGCCCGCATAGAAAACCTCTTGCAGCAGATGACACTGGACGAGAAGACCTGCCAGATGGTCACTCTTTATGGATACAAACGTGTACTGAAAGACGACCTTCCCACCCCCGAATGGAAACAAATGCTGTGGAAAGACGGCATCGGCGCCATCGACGAACATCTGAACGGCTTCCAGCAATGGGGACTGCCGCCTTCGGACAACGAAAATGTCTGGCCCGCATCGCGCCATGCCTGGGCACTGAACGAGGTGCAGCGTTTCTTTGTAGAAGATACCCGTCTCGGTATCCCCGTAGACTTTACCAACGAAGGCATACGTGGCGTGGAGAGTTACCGTGCCACCAACTTCCCCACCCAATTGGGATTGGGACACACCTGGAACCGCGAACTGATTCGCCAAGTAGGACTCATCACCGGGCGCGAAGCGCGCATGCTGGGCTACACCAACGTCTACGCCCCCATCCTCGACGTAGGACGCGACCAGCGCTGGGGACGTTACGAAGAAGTATACGGCGAATCCCCCTACCTTGTAGCCGAACTGGGTATCGCAATGGTGCGAGGCCTGCAGCACAACCATCAAGTGGCCGCCACCGGCAAGCACTTCGCCGCCTACAGCAACAACAAAGGTGCCCGCGAAGGCATGGCGCGCGTCGACCCGCAAATGTCACCGCGAGAAGTGGAAAACATACATATCTATCCCTTCAGGCGGGTCATCCGGGAAGCCGGACTGCTGGGCGTAATGAGTTCGTACAACGACTACGACGGCATTCCCATTCAAGGCAGTTACTACTGGCTCACCACCCGCCTGCGCGGTGAAATGGGCTTCCGCGGCTATGTAGTATCCGACAGTGATGCCGTAGAATACCTCTACACCAAGCACGGCACCGCCAAAGACATGAAAGAGGCCGTCCGTCAAAGCGTGGAGGCCGGACTGAACGTACGCTGTACATTCCGTTCTCCCGACTCCTTCGTCCTTCCCCTCCGCGAACTGGTAAAAGAAGGCGGGCTGAGTGAAGAAGTCATCGACGACCGTGTGCGCGATATCCTCCGGGTAAAGTTCCTCGTCGGCCTGTTCGATGCTCCCTATCAGACAGACCTTGCCGGTGCCGACCGTGAAGTGGAAAAAGAAGAAAACGAAACCATCGCCTTGCAGGCATCCCGCGAGTCCGTCGTTCTGCTGAAGAATGCCGGTGGACTGCTGCCTTTGGACATCAACTCCATCAGGAAGATTGCCGTATGTGGTCCCAACGCCAATGAAGAAGGCTACGCGCTGACCCATTACGGCCCCCTTGCCGTGGACGTTACTACCGTACTGGAAGGCATTCAAGAGAAAACGAAAGGCAAGGCAGAAGTGCTCTACGCCAAAGGCTGTGACCTGGTAGACGCCCACTGGCCCGAAAGCGAAATCATAGACTACCCGCTGACCGAAGAAGAACAGAGCGAAATAGACAAAGCGGTGGAAAACGCCCGTCAGGCCGATGTTGCCGTAGTGGTCTTAGGTGGAGGACAACGCACCTGCGGCGAGAACAAGTCGCGTAGCAGCCTCGACCTGCCCGGCCGCCAACTGCAACTGCTCCAAGCCATACAAGCCACGGGTAAGCCCGTCGTACTGATACTCATCAACGGACGCCCGCTGTCCGTCAACTGGGCAGACAGGTTCGTCCCAGCCATTCTCGAGGCCTGGTATCCCGGCTCCAAAGGCGGAACAGCCCTTGCAGACATCCTCTTCGGCGACTACAATCCCGGCGGAAAGCTGACTGTGACATTCCCCAAGACCGTAGGCCAGATTCCCTTCAACTTCCCCTGCAAGCCTTCTTCACAGATAGATGGCGGCAAGAATCCGGGCCCCGACGGTAACATGTCGCGTATCAACAGAGCGCTCTACCCCTTCGGATACGGCTTGAGCTACACTACATTTAAATACTCCGACCTCGACATCAGCCCCAAAGTCATCACCCCGAACGAATCGGCCACCGTCCGTCTGAAAGTGACCAATACCGGAAAACGTGCCGGAGACGAAGTGGTGCAACTCTATATCAGAGACGTAGTGAGCAGCATCATCACCTACGAAAAGAACCTTGCAGGCTTCGAGCGTGTCCATCTGGAACCGGACGAGACGAAGGAACTGTCATTTACCATCGACCGCAAACACCTGGAGCTTCCGGATGCCGACATGAAATGGATAGTGGAACCGGGTGACTTCGTACTCATGGCAGGTGCCTCGTCCGAAGACATCCGGCTGAACGGGACGCTGACCGTAGAAGATTATCAGACGCGAGCCAAAGCCGTCGAAGCCCAAAAACCGGCAAAGCGTGTGAGCGCCAGCACCAACCAGGAGGATGCCGAAAACGTGCTTGATGGAAAAATCAATACCGTATGGCAAGGAAATAAAGGAGATTATATTACCTTTGCCTTGAAGAACGGAGTCAAGGCAGACAAAGTCGCCATAGCCTTTACACGCGACAACAACCTGCCGGCAACTTTCGAAATCCAGCTCTCGGGCGGTGGCGGACAGTTCCTTACCGTATACTCGGGTACCGTCGGCGAATACGGCAAGCTGATTTCCTATCCGTTCAAAGGAACTACTGCCAGCGACCTCCGCATCGTGCTGAACGATGACCGCGTCGGTGTGGCGGAAGTAAAATTTTAATGTGCTAAAAATAATGAAAACACTTCTTTTCTGTATGCTCGGATTAGGTCTGACTGCATGTGGCTCTTCTCCAAAGAACGCTCACAGTAACCAAGACGAACTCGCCATGCTGGTGGGTACTTATACCAATGGTTCAAGCAAAGGTATCTATACTTTCCGCTTCAACCAAGAGACGGGAACGGCAGTTCCGCTCAGTTCAGCGGCATTGCCCAATCCCTCCTACCTCGTCCCCTCGGAAAATGGCAAATTTGTCTATGCCGTCAGTGAAATGAACAACAGTACAGCAGCCCTCAGTTCCTTTTCCTTCGACAAAGAAACGGGAGAACTGCGCCTGCTGAACACCGTCCCCACCCTCGGCGCCGACCCCTGCTACGTGGCCACCAATGGCCGGGAAGTGTTGACAGCCAACTACAGCGGGGGAACCATGTCCGTCTTTCCTTTACAGAAAGACGGTACTTTGGCCCCTGCAGACACCCTCTTTCAAGGCGAGGCCACCGGGCCCGACACCATACGGCAAGCAACTCCCCACATCCATTGCACTGTCTTTTCACCGGACAGAAAGTATATATTCGCCACCGATTTCAGCGCCGACCGCATCCTGCGGTTCGTCGTGCACCCCAACAATCCTATTCCTCAGACTTCCCTGGAAGCCGTTGACATTGAGGCGGATTCCGGTCCGCGCCACCTGACATTCAGTCCCGACGGAAAATTTGCCTATCTCATCACCGAATTGTCCGGCAAAGTCATTGCCTTCAGCTACAATGACGGCCGCCTGAAACAAATACAGACCATTACAGCCGACACCGTAGCTGCCCGCGGAAGCGCAGACATCCACCTCAGTCCGGACGGGAAATACCTCTATGCCAGCAACCGGCTGAAAGAGGACGGCATCGCCATCTTTGCCGTGAACCCCGAAAACGGGACTCTGGCAAAGGTGGGGTATCAGCCAACCGGCATCCATCCCCGTAACTTCAACATTACGCCCAATGGCAAATACTTGCTTGCCGCCTGCCGTGACAGTAATGTCATTCAAGTATATAAACGAAACGAAGTTACCGGACTCTTGGAAGACACCCATCAAGACATTGTGGTCGACATGCCGGTTTGCATACAGTTCGTCAGCTCTGTTAATAATTTATAAAGCAATATTTAGCAAAGATAACTTCATTAACTTTGTCCCTCAGCTAAATCCGTCTAAACGAATGTACATTATGAAGAAGAATATATTGATGCTCTCAGCTCTGTTCTTGTCTACCACTGCCATAGCACAAACAGACGTAACCGCCGGCGTGATGCGTGGCAAAGACTACGGGATAACCTATATGTTGCCCAAAACAGAAATAGAAATCGTATTGCAAGCCACCAAGCACACCTACACTCCCGGAGAATTTTGCAGATATGCCGACCGCTATCTGCGTCTCAACAACGTATCTGCCGAACCGGAAGAGTTCTGGACACTGGATAAGATAGAAACCCGTATAGCCGGTGTACCGGATAAGGACAACGTCTATTTCGTCAAAATGAAAGACAAGACCGTGGCACCCCTTATGGAGCTTACTGAAGACGGGATTGTACGCTCCATCAATATTCCGTTCAGTGGCAAGCCGACTGCCAAGATGCCTGAAACCAAAAACACCGAAAGCAACATTGACCCACGCAGTTTTCTGACAGAAGAAATACTGATGTCCAACTCCAGTGCCAAGATGGCCGAGCTGGTGGCCAAGGAAATTTATAGCATCCGTGAAAGCAAGAACGCCCTCCTGCGTGGCGAAGCAGACAATATGCCCAAGGATGGCGCCCAGCTCAAGCTGATGCTCGACAATCTGAACCAACAGGAAACGGCTATGACAGAAATGTTCTCGGGCAAAACAAAGAAAACCCCTAAGACATTCACCATCCGGCTGACGCCTAAAGAGATGAAAGATGAAGTGGCTTTCCGCTTCTCCAAAAAGCTGGGAGTGGTAGCCAATAATGACCTTGCCGGTGAACCGTATTATATCAGCGTCACCGACCTCAAAAGTCCCGATGTGCCTGCAGCCGAGGAAGGCAAAAAGAAAGTGGACGGTGTGGCCTATAACCTTCCGGGAAAGGCGCAGGTTACATTAGTATATAACAATAAGAAATTGTTTGATGACCAACTTCCCATTACCCAATTCGGCAGCATAGAATATCTCGCACCGGTGCTATTCAACAAGAATTCGACCATCAAAGTCCTATTTGATACGGCAACGGGAGGATTGATAAAAGTGGATAGGGAATAAAGGGATTCTAATCCCGAATTGTCAACTGGATAAATCCATCCTTACGCAACTGCATTACGTAGGTGGTGACCCGGGGAATATAATTCTCTCCCTCCCCAAAGTGCCCGGCAAGCAAAGAGATGATTTCGCGCACGGTACGCTGTCCGTCTATCAGATTCCAGACGGCTGTACCGTGTTCTTCAAGCCTCACACGGATGTCAGGAGACATCCCCTTCGGCAATAACAAACGACGCATCCATTCGTATTTAAACCGTGGATAGGCGAGTACGCTGTACTCGCCTTCCCATTCGGTTGTTATATGTCCGCAGCGAACCGGAACAGCGTCCAACAGACTTACTTTTCCCTCGGGTATTTCCATCATACAATATCCGCTTTTCCTATTATTTCTGAATATTAGGTTCTTCCAGCTTGTAACCATACTTCTTGTCCGCCTTCTTCAGCAATAGGGCCACTACAAGGGACAAACAGGCAATGCCGGTAAAAATACACATCGGAACCATATAGTCATACATATTCGTTCCATCAGGTTTCTTACCGGATATACAATAGGCATCAAGCACCCATCCAATCAATGTAGGAATACCCCAAAGACCGATGTTCTGGATAAAGAAAATCAATGCGTACGCCGTACCCAGCTGGCTTACCGGGAATATCTTGGCCACAGCCGGCCACATGGCAGAAGGTACCAGCGAGAAGGCAATACCCAAAATTATCATCAGCACAATAGCTACCAACCAATAGTTTATATCGGGAATAGCATAAATGAAATGCACACATATCAGCATGGCCGAACCCAGCAGCATGATAGATGCGGACTTGCCCCGTTTGTCAATGAAACCACCAAAGACCGGAGTCAGAATCAGCGCCCCCAGTGCCGGAAGTCCGGCAAATGTACCGGCCACATTCTCATTGATACCGTATTTGATAATCATCAACTCGGAAGCAAACTTCTGGAATGGGAATACACAAGAATAGAACAATACGCACAGCAATGCTATCAGCCAGAAACCGGGATTGGCCAGAATATTCTTCACATCCTTAAAGGAGAACTTCTCTTCCTCATCTTCCGCACCGGCAGCAATGGCAGCAACTTCCATCTGTCTGTCCAGCTTCTTGTCCATCACTGCAAAGATGAAGAAAGCAACCATACCGCCCAACAGCAGCACCAAGCCCAACAACACCGGTGTGGAAATACCGAAAGCACGGGCCAGAGGAATGGCTACGGCATAACCGGCCTGCGAACCGATACGCGCCAAAGCAACTTGTACGCCCATAGCCGTGGCAAGCTCTTTCCCCTTAAACCACTTGGCTATGATTTTGGAAACTGTAATACCGGCAACCTCAGCTCCGACCCCAAAAATGGAATAACCGGCAAAAGCAACGAACACACCGGTTTTATAGCCAAATATCTCATTGATTCCGAATAAAGTCGCATCAGCACCAGCAAGTCCCGTCATTGCGTAGTATTCAAGTGCTGTACCACCTACCATCAGGATAGTTGCCAGCTTTCCGGTGAAACGGATGCCAAAACGGTCGAGGATTAATCCTCCCCAAATCAACATCAGGAAAAAAACATTCAGGAAACTATAACCACCGGTAAAGAATCCGAAATCGGTACTGGACCAAGCCAAGTCCGTTTCCAACATTGTCTTCAACGGTGCTACCACGTCATTTACATAATAAGCTGCCATCATCGTGAAGGCAACAATCACCAATGCTCCCCAACGGGTAGCCTTGGAATCATTCAATTTAAGTTTGAGTTGTTCTGTCATCGTACTATTTAGATTTCAATTTATTAATCAAATCACATTAATTGCTGACAAAGGTAAATAAATACTTCATTAAAACGAAAAAAAGGTTGATACCTTTTCAGTATCAACCTTTCTCCTATTTTTCCAAGCGGGAATCATCCGAAATATCCCTTATCTTATTCTGCCGCAGGGGCCTCTGCTGCAGGAGCAGGAGCTTCTGCCGGAGTTGCAACTGCAGGGGCTTCCGATTGCGGAGCTTCTGTACCTACGGGCATGTTATAAGGATTAGTTTTTTCTTCTTGTTGCGCCTGTTCCAGAATCACATCACCGCCCTTGCCTGTGGAAGAAGGAATAGTGTAAGCAGAAACAATACTGAAGACTACCATGACAGCAGCCAGAGTCCAGGTTGCTTTTTCCAGAAAATCCGTAGTCTTGCGCACACCCATAATCTGGTTGGATGATGAAAAGCCTGATGCCAGACCGCCTCCTTTAGAATTTTGAATCAATACAATGAAGCACATCAGCACAGACACAATCAGCATTAAGATAATTAATAATAAATACATTTTGTTATTTTGATTTAGCGTTAATAATCAATTTCTCCAAAAATCTGATTTGGTCTGCAAAGTAAGCATTTTTTTTTGGATAATTCAAACTTAATTTTTTAATAATTTCAAGTGCCTTGTCATATCGGTGCTGTTTTATATAGATTTTGGCTAAAGTTTCCGTAAAACAGCTATCGTCCAACTCTTCCGTTACCGGCGATACAGAGGGCTCTTCCTCTTCTTCAGTCTCTTCCTCCTTCTCTACAAGAAACTCCCTTCTCGTATCCGAAGCATCCGAAAACTCACTCTTTTGGATAAAATCATCTATCAATTCATGCCCGCGCAGTTTAGGTACTTCCGGCTCATCTTCCGCATTCACATCGGATTCTTCCTGCATTAAATAGGCCGTATAATCTACCGCATAATCCAGCTCCGTATGCTGTGAATGCTCTTCAGGAACAGTAGCCAAAAATGCATCAATCAAGGAAAGAGTACGGTCCACACTCGGCTCTTTCTCAGAATTGCCGGAAAAAAGCGACGAAGCCTTCCGGGATTTCAAGGTATAGCGGTCACCCTCTATAAGGTAAAACAACACACGACGGTCTGCCACATACAACAGGGACTTGCGCAACTCCGCGCCAAAGTTGATATCGTGCAGAAGATAGAGGTTTTTCAGATAGAGCAAACGGAGTGACTGGAAATAAGGATAACGTGCCATCAATGTGCGTAGCTCGTACAAAGTATCCCTATTCAGCGTCTCGGGATGCTGAATCCATTGTTGCAAATGGGTAGATGTCATAAGTTTACCAGTTAGCTACAGTTGCATTGAAAATCTGTTCGGCAATATCCTTCACCATCAAGGTTATCAGCTGATCCTGCACTTCGGTTAACAATTTTGAGGAATCATAGGTCTGAAAAGCCGAGAACTGCTGTTCGAAATCCTCCTCATGGTTCGTGTTGTTGGTGTAGCGCACATTGACTGTCAGTGTCACCTTCACCTTCGAAGAATAGCCGCTGGCATCCACCGATTCATTATATTGGTTGTAGCCGGTGATTTCTCCGTCTATGTCCAAGTCTCCGCCGGAGTTCACCAGTTGCAGACGGGTCTGCTGAATGAACATATCCTTCATTTTCTGGTTAAACTCTGTTGCCAGCGGTGCATATACATACTCTGCCCGGTTCTGGAAATCGGCAATGGAAATCGTTTTTACCTTTGTATAGTCAATAGAACTTATCGGGGCAAGTCCTAACTTCATACTACACGAATTCACCAAAAATGACAAGCTTGCCAACAAGAAAGCAAATGCCGCTTTTTTAATCCAATCCATATTCTTTTATCTTTCTGTATAAGGTACGCTCAGAGATATTCAAATCTTGAGCCGCACTTTTACGCTTGCCATGATGCTTGTCAAGCGCCTTACGTATCATTTCTTTCTCCACTTCATCCAAAGAGAGTGATTCCTCCACATATTCTTCCGTATCCTGAAAATCATCGTCCACCGGAGTAACCGGCTTTACCGAAGGATGTATAATGGTAGGGACACTGGACGTCACCGGAGGCACCACCGTCGACGTAGCCGGTGTATAATAAGCCGACGCAGCAACCGCCGGATTGGCTACAGTTCCCCTTTCAGCCATAATCTCATGCACCAGCTTTTTCAAATCCGTTACATCTTGACGCATATCAAACAGAACCTGATAAAGAATTTCCCGTTCACTCCCGAAGCTCTTGTCTTCCTTCACTCCAAACAGGGCAGGCAGGCGCTGTATGTTGTTCTGCTCAGGCAGATAGCCCTTCAGTATGGATGCATTGATTTCACGATTAGTCTCAATAATGGATATCTGCTCGGTGATATTCTTCAACTGGCGCACATTACCCGGCCATGAGTAGCCCAGCAACACTTGCTTACCGTCTTCCGTCAGCTGAATGGCAGGCATACGGTATTTCTCCGCAAAGTCCGAAGCAAACTTGCGAAACAGCAGCACAACGTCCTCACCGCGTTCGCGCAATGGAGGAACCTGAATAGGTACTGTGTTCAAACGGTAATACAAGTCTTCACGAAAACGTCCGTCAGCAATAGCTTGTGTCAAGTTTACATTGGTAGCGGCAACAATACGCACATCGGTCTTTTCTACCTTAGAAGAACCTACTTTAATGAACTCACCGCTCTCAAGCACACGCAACAGGCGTGCCTGGGTAGGCAAAGGCAATTCGCCGACTTCATCAAGGAAGATTGTTCCGCCATTGGCTTCACCGAAATACCCCTTCCGTTCACCGATAGCACCGGTAAACGCGCCTTTCTCGTGACCAAACAGTTCTGAATCGATTGTCCCTTCGGGAATGGCCCCACAGTTCACGGCAATATACTGTCCATGCTTGCGCCGGCTGTACTGGTGTATTATCTGCGGAAAGCTCTCCTTTCCCACACCGCTCTCTCCGGTAATCAGTACAGACAAGTCGGTAGGCGCTACTTGGATAGCGATATCAATGGCACGCATCAACGCTTCGTTGTTACCGATGATGCCAAAACGTAATTTTACTTGTTGTATTTCCGCTTTTGTCATTCTACAAATCTTCTTCTACACTATCGAGTTTCAATTTGTCGCTATCGTCACGTTTCTCGTAATATTGCTTGCGCAACGGGTTTGCATGTGCCTCTTTCTCACGCTGGCGATTACGAAACACATCTATAGCTACATAAATAGCTTGCCGGAATGAATCTTCAGAGGCTATTCCTTTCCCTGCAATATCGTAGGCTGTACCGTGAGCAGGCGAAGTGCGTATCACTGGCAATCCGGCAGTGTAGTTCACGCCCTCGTCCATAGCCAATGCCTTGAACGGTGCCAGCCCCTGATCGTGATACATGGCCAATATACCGTCAAAGTGAGTAAAGTTATCTGAACCCACAAACCCGTCTGCCGGATAAGGGCCATAGCAAAGTATACCCTTAGCAACCATTTCGTTGATGGCCGGAATGATTATCTCCTGCTCTTCAGTACCCAGCAATCCGCCGTCCCCTGCATGCGGATTCAACGAAAGCACTGCAATACGCGGTGCTCCGATAGCAAAATCCTGCTTCAAGGAGCGGTTGAATATCTTCAGTTTTTCTTGTATCAGTTCTTTGGTGATGCTCCCGGCTATCTCTTTGACGGGAATATGTCCGGTCACCAATGCCACCCGGAAATCATCTTTCATCAGAATCATAAGGGCCTTCTCGCCATCTCCCAGTTTCTGTTCTATATACTCCGTATGCCCAGGGAAGGCAAACTCCTCCGACTGGATGGTATGCTTGTTGATGGGGGCTGTGACAATCACGTCTATTATACCCTCTTTATACTCCTCAATAGCTTTTTCCAGTGCACCAAGTGCAGCTTTACCTGCTTCAACGTCAGGTTTAGAAAACTCAACCTTTACTTCATCATCCGTACAGTTCACTACACTCAAGCGATTAGGATCCGCTTCGGAAGCGGAGTTGACGATACTGAAGTTGATAGGCAGGTCTAATGATTTACGATGATAAGCTGCCACCTTAGGCGAACCGTAAATAATCGGCGTGCACAATTCCAGCATCACCGGGTCTGCAAATGTCTTTAAAATCACTTCATACCCTACACCATTAATGTCGCCTTGTGTAATGCCGACTCTTATTTTGTTGTCTTCCATTTTTATCACTTATTATTAGTAGTATCTTTTGCGGTTATGCCTACCGGAATTTCCGCATCTTCCTGCTTGCTGCCAGGCAGTCTCAAGGTATAGAGCGAAGCCTCCATCTGGCGTACCAGATTACGTTTCATTTTATCAGGTGAGTAAATAAATATTTCCGATACGATAATTCGTTGGTTGGCTTTGTCCAAACGTACATGCGATACGAACGGACCGCCCATAAAGTCGCCCTTCACACGCCACAAACCGCGGACCTCGAGTGCATAGTCACCCTGCACACTGATAGGACGTACGTCAGTCATCAAAGAATCCGTCGACATATACATGCCTTCTTGGGCACCCGGGATATTGATTTTCATCACGGAATCGCGCTTATGAACAAAATATTCTTTAGTAAACGTATCCTTATCCGTATAAGGATAAGAGTAGATTACAAAGTTCTGGTCGCCGGTAGCCGCATTCGTACCTGCCCAGAAGAAGTTCTCCCCCTCCTTGGTAGATGTCAGTTCTCCAGGCACCCATACATCGCAATCAAACAAGCTCTTCACCTTCGTTGCTATATAGTCGCTATGCTTGTCTTTCAATACTGAAATCTGACGGTTCATTTCCGCATGGGTAAAGAAATCAATGATTACCTGCCTGTTCTCCTCCACAAAGTTCTCGAATGAAGCCTCGTCCGGTGCCTGAATAGTGAGAATAGACTGGGGAGCAGCATATACATTCCTTGCATACTTGAATTTAGGCTGAGTATAGAAATCCTTGTTCACATCGACAATAATGATATTGCGAATCAGTTTCAAAGTGGCATCATAATTGGAAGGGGCAGTATACATGATTCGGAATGAACGTTCTGACTGGGGAAGCCCCGGAACATCAGAATCAAGCACATCGAAAAGCGCCCTACCGGCAGGACGTTCCCACAGACCGGAATCAACCACTACCAGGACTTCATACGCACGACCACTGGAAGTCGGAGTAAACATACCCTTTTTGCCACCACCACAAGCAGAAAAAAGCGTCACTATAAGAACCATACTCAAATAAAACACGTGCTTTCTCATATCTCTATCACTTTTAGTTTTTCACAAAGCTACGAAGAATACACAGTATCCTCCTTACCTAAATTAATAATTTATATTAATTCTTCTTTATTCTCCTCCTGCTTTGCAGTAGATAACATGCCACAAGCAGCAAATATATCCTCGCCACGCGACGACCGTATAGTGGTAAACAAACCGTGCGAAGTCAGATAATCACGGAACGCAGTCATGGTTTCCACATCAGCCCCTTCTAGATTCACTCCAGGTATGGCATGAAAACGAATCAGGTTAATCCTGCAGTCCAGCCCACGTAGCAGCTTCAGAAGTTCCTTTGCATACAGTAACGAGTCATTCACTCCTTTGAAAACAATATATTCAAAAGATAGTCTACGCTGTTTGCTAAAATCATAGTTTCTTAACATTTCCACAATCTCCGTGATGGAGAAAGCCTTCTCTGCCGGCATCAGTTCGCGACGTTGCAGAGGTATCGGTGAATGAAGACTGATAGCCAGATGGCAGTCCGACTCCTCAATAAAACGCTGCAAGCCTTTCTTTAATCCCACAGAAGAAAGTGTAACACGCTTGGGACTCCACGCATACCCGTAAGAAGAGGTCATTATTTCCAGCGCTTTCAAAACCTCGTCCAGATTATCAAGTGGTTCGCCCATACCCATCATTACCACATTGGTCAACTTGTCCCTTTCGGGCAAGGAATTGATTTGGTTGATAATCTGGTTGGATGTCAGATTGGCGGTAAAGCCCTGCTTGCCGGTCATACAGAACTTGCAATTCATTTTACAGCCTACCTGGGAAGAGACACAAAGCGTAGCCCGGTCTCCGTCGGGTATATAGACAGCTTCCACAAAATGTCCCTCGCCTGCCCGGTACAAGTATTTCACCGTACCGTCTAAAGAGCGCATGGCATCTACCGGTGCTTCGGCGCCTACCTCACAGATTTCTTTCAGCAATTCCCGATGTTTCAACGAAAGATTGCTCATCTCGTCTATAGAAGTCACTTTCTTGTCATACAGCCAAGAAGCTATCTGCTTGGCAGAGAAACCGGGCATTCCCAGATTCTTCACCACATTCTGCAATTCAGAGAGCGTCAAGCCCAATAGAGGTCGTTTCTGCATATCGTTTTTCATTAAAAACAAAACCCTTTCAAGATTGCAAAGGTATGAATAAAGTTGCACAAAGACAACGAAGAGTATGAAAATGAAATGTACAAACAATGAAAAAGCCGCCCGGAAGTACCGGACGGCTTTTTCAGTATGTTTTTTATATTCTTAGAAGAATAAATAACGTTGGTCTTTTACGTTGGCTTTCAGATACAAATCGCTGATGAACTGACTTGCCATACGTGCGTGCATGTTAGCTAAGGCAGTCTCTTCCGTTTCCTTGTTGAATGTTTCGTTCAGTTTCTCTTTTGCATAAGGTTGAAGAACAAACACACCACCGTTGCCTTTGATAGGAGCGCTCAGCTTGTTCACCTCGGCAATAGAAGCGTAAGCGCCTACCAGCGGTTCACTGCTACGCAATGCCGGGATATAGGCAGGAGCCGAGAAAGTGACGTGCTTTACAGAATCACTGACAGCATTTGCCATATTCTTGTACTGCTCGAACGAAGTTGCGTTGGCAGCCTTCATGTCAGCCATAATCTTCTCAGCTTTCTTGTCACGGAGAATTTCAGCTCTCAACTGGTCCTTTACCAAAGCCAGTGGACGATAACCTTCAGGAACAACACTTGCAACACCTACTACCAGCATACGGTCGCTCTCGCCACATTCGTACAAACCGGAAACTTCACCCGCTTTTGCCTCAAATACCCATTTCAAAGCATCTTTGGTACCTCTGATACCACCGATACCATGTTCTGAACTGTACAAGTCTGCTCTATCCAGCAACTTATAACCGGCATCTTCCGCATTGGCAGTCATTTTTTCTAAAGTATTGTTTGCAGCGATAAACTGGCTGAACTCATTGTATGCCTTACTGTAAGTTTCCTTACTGAATTCTACCGGACGCTTGACAACGGCTACCTTATATTTATTCTTGACGGCTTTCTTATTGGTTACTTCCAAAATGATATTTGCCTGTCCTAAAGCCAGATTAGTCAGTTCATTCTGTCCCAAAGTCGTAACAGCAGTAATATATTTCAAGTTATCGCCATCAATCTGCGCACCTTCGTAATTAGCAGAGGAAATCCAAGTAGGCTCACCGGTCTGGCCATACTTCTTGGCGATTTCCGCAAAACCGGCACCACCCTTAATAGCATTGTAGATACTGTCTGCCAAAGTCTTTGTCTTTTCCGCATCTTCAGCAACTACCTGAATCTGGCGATACTCAATAGAATCCGGCATGGAAGCAACAGCCAACTTCTTGAAAGAGTTGAGGGTATTGTCCGATACATTATAATAAGGTCCGAATACGCCACCCACTGCAACAGAATCCAGACGAGCCGTCACATCGGCAGGCAGAGATTTAGTTGTATAAAACAAATCGGTGTAAGAAGTCTCAGAACCGGTAGAACGGATGAAAGTAGTATAATCAGAAGGATTGGCAGTAAGTTGTTCGGTGTATTCCTCCATTTCCTTTTGAAGAGCAGCTCTGTCTTCCGCACTTGCAGTAACTTGTACATCAATGAACTTGATATTGCGAGTTTCCACATATTGCTTGAACAGTTCTTTCTTCTTGTCGTATGCAGCCTTCAAATCGGAATCCTTGATAACGATAGTAGAATCAACAATAGAAGAATAGGGAACTGCAGCAAGCAGCAAATCTGACTGATCCACTCTTGCATCAAAAGCATTTTGTGCTTCTACCGGATTGGAGAAAAGGGACTTTGTAATCAAAGCCTGATACTTTTCCTGAAGACGTGCCTGGATAAGAGTCTTTTCGAGGAAAGACCAGAACTTGTACATGGATTCATAGTATTCCACATATTGTGAAGGCATCTGTGCCTTATTCATTTTTGAATAGTCCACCAAGAACTTCTTCAACATATCCTTATCAAAGGCACCGGTCTGAGGATTACGGAACGGAGTCTGTTGCAACATCGGATGTACACCGGCATTAATGATGGCCTGAATCTCAGCCTTCGACACAACCAGACCAAGCTTCTTTGCTTCCTTTTCAATCAGCTTATTATTGACGTATGTTCTCCATACTTCATCTTTGATTTGGTTTGTCTGCTCATCGCTCAATGCACTGTTGCCACTGGAGAACTTGATGACTTCTGTATATTCTTCTACCAATGTCTGAAAATCCTGAGCGGAAATTGATTCCCCGTTCACTTCACCTACGTCTTGTGACTGGTGTGGCTGAAGCACTTTCCACGCATCACCTGCGATGAAAGCAAACAGCGCCAAACCAATAACAATCACCAATAAAGGTCCTTTAGACCGAATGTTTTGTAATGTTGCCATTTTAGTTAATATGATTTATTTGTTTATTATTATTTTCCTAACATGTTCATTTTAGCGCACGAAGATACAAAAAATGCTAATACGCATCCATTTATTCTTTAAAAATTTGCGCCTAAATGAAATTATTCGACAACTTTCAGTCTCACCAACTCTATTTTAGTGGCTGTCACCTTAATTATTTTGAACTGATAGTTATCTACTTCAATCACTTCATGCAGTTTCGGAAAGCTTTGATAGCGGTTCAGAATCAGACCGCCCACAGTCAGATAATCATCCGATTCCGGCAAGTCAATCCCGAAGGTTTCATTTACTTTCTCTATTTCCAGACGTGCCGAAAGCACATATTCATGTTCACCCAGCTGCTTACATACATAGGACGTATTATCATGCTCATCCTCAATATCGCCGAAAATCTCTTCCACCAAGTCCTCCAAAGAGACGATACCCGCCGTACCGCCGAATTCATCGACCACTACAGCAATGGTTTTTTTCTGCTGCATAAACAATTTCATCAGTTTATGAGCCGACATCGTTTCAGGCACAATGGGGACTTCCTTCACGTTGTTCCTCCAGTCCACCGGATTTCTGAACATCTCTGACGAATGAATATATCCCACCACATTATCTATATTTCCATCATATACTATGATTTTGGAAATACCCGACTCCACAAAAAGACATTTCAATTCTTCCAATGTAGTGGTCAGGTCTACAGCTACCACCTCTGTACGCGGCACAATACAGTCACGTATCTTTATATTCGAAAAATCAAGCGCATTTTGGAATATCTTGACCTCTGCATCCAGTTCTTCCTCGCTTTCGGCATTCTCTATACTCGACTGGATGAAGTAGTCCAAATCCACTTTACCAAAAGCCTTGGCTGACGCCTCCTTGTTTACTTTCATTCCAGACACCCGAAGGAACAGATAGGACAATCCCGATGCAAACTTTGAAATAGGAAAGAGAATGACATAACATATAAATAAAGGAATAGCGCACACCCTCAGCATCAGATTGGGATTAATTTTAAACAAAGTCTTTGGTAAAAACTCACCGGTCACCAAAATAATAAGAGTGGAAATTATAGTCTGTACCAACACCATTACGAAATGGTTGGAAATAATTCCGGCAAGGAGATTCACCTCTATGAGCTGCGCCATCAGGATACCGTAAATGACAAGTGCAATGTTGTTACCTACCAGCATGGTCGAGATGAAGTTGTTCGGATTGCGAAGGAAATAGGAAATGATACAGGAAGTGACGCCAGCCTTCCTTTCCATCTCAAAGCGCAGTTTATCTACGGAAACAAAAGCAATCTCCATCCCCGAAAAGAAGGCGGACAAAGCCATGGTTATCAATAAAAAAATAACGGTATCCATTTTATCAATTTATGGTATCAGTCTGCAAGCTGTCGGTCGCAGCAGTTTCCTCGTCAACATAAAAGATGCCCTCCGGCTTGCGAATCGTATAAACAGTCATTTGCTGATTGGATTCAAAACCATGTCCCATAATGATACGGTCAGGCTGCTCGATACGGATAAATTCATCCGAATAGATTCTTTGTGCCCGCTGGTCCCAATACAGCAACTCTGTATCAAACTGCTCACCTTTCAAATTCTGTATATGTACATTTCCCATCAGTTTCCATAATTCTTCCTTATTAAAGAAATAGGCTGTATCGGCCTTGATACTTGCCTCCACTTGGAAGATAGAGTCAAACTTCTCCAAATAAACCCCCTTTTCAAAAGCCCAGTAAGGAGGATTCTTGCGGTCAAAAACCAGCCACTCTTCCGTATTGATGCGATAACGTGTCACACCGGAATCAGACACCAGCGTAGTCACTCCGCGGGTGTCCATCACCGCCATAGAATCACGCTCGGTAATGGCATCGCCCAGTTCCTTTTTCTTTCCGGAACATGAAGAAAATAAAAGAAGCATAACCACTGCCCCAAGGACAATGGTTATGCTCACATTTTTATGATAAACAACGTTGATGAGTTGTAGCAACATGGTTTTTATCTGATAGTTGTAGATTCACCTATCCATCCGCTGATAGTAATACGGTCACCAGCTTTGTAACCCAACATAAAGAGGTCTTTAGCTTGGGGAGTGTGACGAGAATAAGTACCAATCAATTCGTTAGCACGTTCTGTTACTGAAGGATCTACTGCTTTAGCTCTCTGCAACTTGTCAATTACCACAAAGTAAGTGCACTTATTCAGAGCAGGTTCATCAGTCCAATTAGGATTGGAACCGTAAAGCTGTGCCAGCAAGATATAAGGATCACCGTAGTTTTCCTTAAAGCCGATAGCTTTTTGACAGTATGCTCTTGCCTGAGAGAGTTTCTTAGCCTGCATCAAGGCAGCAGCAGTGGCATATGCCATTTCAGCTTTCTTGTCATTATCAGTTTCCTTAATTAATGCTTCGTCAAAGTATTTCACGGCATTGTCATAGTCGCCTTTCTTATAGTACATATATGCTACACCTACAGCTGCATCGGCAGTCGGGTCAATCTGATACATGTATTCGGAAGCCTTGAAATAAACTTCACTTTCGTTACACTTCATCAACTTCAAGATATTCAATGCTTTCTTCAAGAAAGTAGAATCCGTCTTATTTTCTTCTACCTTAGGACCATAGATATTCTGCAAAGATTCACAATCAGCCACACCACTCTGCACGAACATGGCTACCAGATTGTCTTTAATAGTCTGCAGCACAGCTTTCTTCTTCTCATTCGTTTCGGCAGCAATGGCATCATCCGCATATTTGGAAGCATCAATATAATCTTGGAAGAATTGATCCGTGTGATTATCATCAGCCTTTACTTTTTCCATAGAAGTTTGCAGGAAGTAGTGAAGTATAGCACCGTCCGGGTCATTAGCAGTTCCCCGAGTCGCTTCTGTCAGCCATTTATAAGCTTGTTCCTTATCCGGATTAGGAGAAAATTGAAGATAATCAACCGCTTTTTTGCCTAATTCCTTAGACGCACTCATCGGAGTTTTCAATTTTTTATTAATTTCCGGCAAATATTGTATTTCTTGGTCGTACACTTGCATCAGTTCATCAAAATACTTTTTGTAATCTGCAGAGTTACGATCTTTTATATCACCTAAAAATGCTTTCAAAATTTTAATCGCATCTGTATAGGTGTAAAATCTCAGTGTAGGGCAATCCTTCAACACAGCCATACAAGGAGCATACGCATCCTTAAAGTTACCGGCTCTCACAGCCTCGTGAGAGATACTACTGTTCGAATTACAATTTTCAGTCTGTGCGAAAGTGCTGGTCACTCCACCCGAAAGGAGCAAGACAGCCACAAGCGTCTTAATTTTCATTGTATTTAAATTTTAGTTGTTATATTTTTGTCTATTCAATCTCCATTAATCCACTTTACGTTTGAAGAACCAACGCTCATTAAAGGTTACTCCAACACAAATACGCAAGGTATTTTCGTTCAAGAACGCTGCTTGGGTTCCTTTGGTTCGCACGTATTGTGCAGAAAGGCTCAATACGGAACGGGTTCTCGGTATGGGTAATCCAAAACCGGCAGTAACACCATATTCATCAGCGGCACGTACACCGTCTATCTTATAATAAGGTTTGGAATAATAAGCCCCCAAACGATACTTCACATGAGACAAATAACTTCTTCCCATAGGATTCGGCAAATACTCTGCACCAACGGATATTCTTCTACGGTCGCAAAACGCCTTGTCATTGTTCATATAGCTCACTTTGCTCCAATTCTGGAACATCACATCCGCTCCTACCGTCAGACGATTGTCGTACACATACGTCACACCTGCACCAAATGTTGTCGGAATGCCGCAAGCGACAATAGTGTCTTTCGTTGTCGAGGTAATTCCCGTATTGCTATTTCCTGTCTGCATAACTTCGTATGCATCGTTACTCAAATCGTGCCTCGGAGAAAAAACAACTCCTAGCGTTGCCACATGCTTTTTCCCAAACTGATGGGTGTACTGCGCTCCAAAATCCACTTTATAACTCTTTACAGCTACATTAGACTGTATTGTAATAGGAAATACACTTGAACTGGACGGAAAGGTTTCCGCAGCGGTTCTTGTTATATCCCCCCAAAGATACGAAAAATTCGCACCGACAGAAAGATTTTTAATTATTTTAAAGCCTGCGCCTAAATAAAGCTGATGCAGGCCTCCTTCCCCCGAATAGCTCACTGTAGTAGATTTGTCTGGAAATTCCGCATTCTCCCGATACTCTCCCATGTTGTATCCCACATTCGAATAAGGCAACAGCCCCACGCTTATGGCAGCCCATTTACTTGCACGAAACTGCATCGTAATGTAATCAAAACTGGAATTCTTGGCATTTCGCTTCAGAGTACCGTTACCGAGGTTTGTATTCTGCAAGGAGACTGCTCCATCAAAGATAAAAGTCAGCGAATCTATCGCCGTATAGGATGCTGGATTAACAAAGTTGGTCTGGTACTTATCTCGCAAGCCATAGGCAATACCACCCATCGCCCTGCTGTTACTTGAGCCTTGTTCAGATAACTGTCCATATCCATATCGTGTATAGGGAGAATTTGTATTATTTTGAGCAACTGACGTTCCCGCTAACATCGTGAGCAAGAGCACTAACAGTGTTTGTCTATAGCCTGTCATTATTATAGTTTAAAATTCTATTTAATCCTTTCAACACTAAAAATCTGTCTGCAAAGATGATACTTTTTAAGTTTGTATCAAAAGAAAAATCATCCCCGCCCGTTAAAAAAACCAAAAGTTCAGGATATTTATGCTTCATAGACGTAACATAACCTGAAATTTCATATTGAATACCCTTCAGCACTCCGGCGCGGATAGCCGTATCGGTATCCTTTCCCATAGACATCATACGCCCTTCAGAAGCCACCAACGGAAGCCGTCCGGTAAACTGATGAAGCGCCTTGAAACGCATCTGCAGACCGGGAGAGATATTACCGCCATGATAACGAGCAGCCGCATCAACAAATTCGTAAGTGATACAGGTACCGGCATCAATCACCAGTATATCTCTGCCGGGAAATTGCTCATTGGCTCCCACCACCGCCGCCATGCGGTCATACCCCAAAGTCTGGGGAGTTTCATAGAGATTTTCTACCGGAAGAGGAGTATTTTGATTGAGCCACAGAACGGGGGCAGCCAGACCTTCCAGCTGCGACAACACCTCTCTGCTCAAATCAATGACAGTAGCCACTATCGCTTTTTCAATCGTATATGCACGACATACTTCAGGCAACCGTCCCAACGTCCGATTGGAGTCATACACAACCTCCACGATACGTCCATCATCAAACACTGCCATCTTGGCGGTGGTATTTCCTATATCAACAATGAGATTCACCGTATTGCATAATTTTAGCGGCGCAAAGATATAACATTAATATTAAAACCCAGCAGAAACCAAATCTTTATTAGAAAGCAATCACACGAGAATCCTTATTCATTCCGTACTGAACAAGCACAATACCACCCCGACAATCTGTTGAGATTTATTGAAACCACAACACCATATTATAACTATCTGATTATCAGTATGATTAAAACACACTACATTCAGTATACGACTGAACCCTATTCAGTATACGATTGAACCTGATTCAGTATACGACTGAATCAGGTTCAATATACCACTATATCTTACACTCGTATCATTTGTAAATATAAAACATTTTCCACCTGTACTCGGCAGTTGATTGAAGACAACCAATAATGTGAATCAAGAATTACATCAGGTTCATAATTTAAAAACAAACAACCAATCTGAATAAACGACCGTCTCGCATGGCGACTATTTCCAATTCCCTCTTTTACCAATCGGATACATCCAGAATTGGCCTCTTACCAAGATACAGCATATCAGTTTCAATATCATGCTTATGCAAAGTACGAACGACCTCAGTTAATGCTGTAAAAGTACATCCGTCTTTGTGAGGGCTGCCGTTTACCAATAATGCTTTCATCGTTTCAGATGCTTTTACCTAATGAATATGCCTTTTCCAACGAAGGATGTCCAGCAATATCGCCAATCTGCATAACGCCGCCAGCATATACTTCGCCTAGATTTTCCCAGCCGAGGTGACGAAGCAAAGCATGATAGTAATGCTCTACAGGCTCAAAGTTATCCGGTGTATTGCCTTCTGCTGCCATGAGTAAAACGCAATTTCTGCAGACAAGGGCTTTTTGAATCGCGTCCACCGCCCAGACATCCCAAACAAGGATGAATGTCCATCCGTTGCAAATTGAAAACTTCCACCGTATGTCCAGCTTCTTCCGCACCTTGCTTGAAGGCTTCCACCAGTCCTATCGTATTGCCTTTCATACGTGGACTTCCGTTTAATATGACAATTCTTTTACTCATTGTTTCTATTTATTTTGTATCGTATTCGAGTTTTGATTATAGGCCTTGGCTACACATTTCCATTCACCGCCAATTTTCAGCAGAAGCAGATAGTCCGTGAAATCAATACGATTCCCCCAGCCCTCTTCAAGAACACGAACAACTGCCAGTGTTTCTTCCACCGCCACCACATCAACACGTGCCTTAAATGCCTCACCTCCACTGACAGTGTCCACGTTGTGGTAGAACTGTTCGATGGAACCGCGTTCCGGTTCTCCATCGAGAAAACCGAACAGCACAGCATCATCGGTAAATAACTCGCGTGCATATTTGCTATTGCCTTCAGCCACGCTCTTTACAAACTTCATAGCAGCTGCTTGTACTGCTTCATATTCTTTAATAGAATCTCTCATAATGCTTTTATTTTTTTATTAATCGTCTGCAAAGTTACAGGGTAATGCTGGTACAGACAAGTACCGAAAAATTATTCATATACTGAAAAATTATTCGGTGTACCATTCATTCGGAATGTTATCCGTATCTTTGTCCTCGTAAATAGGAACAATTATGTACGAAAGAAAAATACCTGTCGATTTGAGTTGTCCGCTTCGGCTGACAATGAGCCTGATAGATTCTAAGTGGAAGTCTTGCATACTGGACGAACTTCGCAATGCAGCTATGCGTCCGAGCGAATTACACAAGGCTTTACCTGAAGCCACACCACGTGTACTCGATTTACAACTAAAAGAACTGGTGGATGATGGCCTTGTAGGTAAAACCATCTACCCTGAGCTTCCACCACGCTCGGAATATTCCATTACAGAACTCGGGCAATCACTATTGCCAATCCTTGATGCCATGATTACATGGGGAGAAGCAAATCGGGATTTATTCGTCAGAAAATATGGCCAGGAATGAAATCTACAGCCGAACTGTGTTAATTTGTCGGTAGCATACAGGTGTGCAGCCAGTTCAATCAGTGCCACGTGTTAAAGATCACACTTCAGCAGGTAATGATTTGAAAACCTGACGGCTTCATACATCCGCTTTTCTTTGCATTATCCCGTTTTTTCGTATGTCCTATTTTGTCCTCGCAAACGCCTTATTAACAGGCGTTACAAAGAGTTTTCCACCTTTTATTAGCCTTTTCCAGAGATTTTCAGTAAGTTTGCGGCATGAAACGAAGCCTGCTTATACATATATATATAGTAATCTTTTTTTTCTACCTGCCTGCGGCGAATGCCCAGGTGGCGCAACAGCAAAAGACAGCCACAACAGACTCCATACGCGTCAGCCTACTGACTTGTGCTGCAGGAGGAGAAATTTATTCCCTGTTCGGACACACCGCCATACGGTACGAGAATTATACGCGTGGTATTGACGCCGTCTTCAATTACGGCATGTTCAACTTCAATGCCCCTAACTTCATCCTTCGTTTTGCCTTGGGAGAAACGGATTATCAACTAGGAGTGACCGGCTATGGACATTTCGCCGCCGAATACAACTATCTGGGACGCGACGTCTGGCAACAGACACTCAACCTGACGCAGGAAGAGAAAGAACGCCTGGCGGCACTGCTGAAAGAGAATTATCGCCCTGAAAACCGGGTGTACCGCTACAACTTCTTCTACGACAATTGCGCCACTCGCCCGCGAGACCTGATAGAGCGTGCCATCAACGGCACCCTGCACTATGCCGACAACATGACCGACTGCAATACGGGGCTCTCCTTCAGAGATTTGCTGCACGCATACAGCGAAGGGCATCCGTGGTCGCGCTTCGGCATGGACTTGTGCATGGGCAGCAAGGCAGACGAGCCCATCAGCAAACGGCTGGCCATGTTTGTCCCCTTCTACCTGCAAGCGTATTTCAACAAAGCACAGATTGCAGACAAAAAGGGGCAAAAAAGACCCTTGGTGACCCGGGAAGAGAGAATCGTAGTGACGGGAAAAACGCCTGCCGATTTCGTCAGCGAAGACATCACCCCCATGCAGGCAGCTTCATTATTACTGGTACTCACAGCAGGCATCAGCCTCTATGGCATACGAAGAGGAAAAACATTTTGGGGAACAGACCTTGTACTTTTCCTTGCGGCAGGAGTAGCCGGATGCATATTGGCCTTCCTAGTACTGTGTTCACAGCACCCGGCAGTAAGCCCCAACTACCTGCTGTTTGTGTTCCATCCGCTCCACCTGTTCTGCCTTCCATGGATGCTATATAGGGTGCAGAAAAGGAAGTCAAGCCGCTATATGCTGGCCAATTTTATTATTTTAATACTTTTTATAGGGATTTGGGCAATAATTCCACAGAGAATTCCACCAGCAGTATTACCTTTGGCACTATGTTTGCTGATACGTTCTGCAAACCACCTCATTCTGACATACAAACGAAAATAATGAAAAAAGGACTGATAACTTCCATACTCGCACTTACATTCAGCAGTATACAAGCCCAACCGTTGCCCGCTTCCCCAAAGCTGGTGGTGGCGCTGACCATTGACCAGTTGCGCACAGACTATATGGAAGCATTCTCGTCCTTATACGGAGAAAAGGGATTCAAGCGCTTACTGCGTGAAGGTAAAGTATTCCGCCAAGCAGAATTTCCCTTCTGCGGAACAGACCGGGCTTCGGCTATTGCCGCCATCTTCACCGGAACAACACCGTCTATGAACGGCATCATTGCAGAACAGTGGCTGGATGCAGGTACGTTGCGCCCCATAAACTGCGTAGAAGACCCCAACTTCATGGGCAACTATACCGACGAAAGCACTTCCCCCTCCCAATTACTGACCTCCACCATTGCCGACGAGCTGAAAGTAGCCACCCGCAACAAAGGCTTGGTCTATGCCATCGCACCTTTCCGCGATGCCGCCATATTGGGTGCAGGACACGCGGGAAACGGAGCTTTCTGGCTTAATAACAATACTGGAAAATGGTGTAGTACAACCTACTATAACGAGTTTCCGTGGTGGCTGAGTCAATACAACGACCGGAAATCTCCCGACTACCGTATCAAGGATATGGTATGGACACCCGCACTTCCCTTTACCAGCTATACATTTCTGCCCGAATGGCGCAACGAGCCCTTCAAATACAAACTGGACGGTGAACGCACAAATAAGTTCCGCCGTCTGATTACCAGCCCTTTCATCAACGAGGAAATCAACCTGCTGACCGAAGAGCTGCTGAACAAGAGTACCATCGGACAAGATGACGTGCCCGACCTACTATCTCTGACCTATTATGCTGGAAATTATAACCATCGTAGTACGCAGGAGTGTGCCATGGAAATGCAAGACACCTACGTACGACTGGACCGTAGCATAGCTTCCTTATTAGAACTCATAGAACGTAAAATCGGACTCCATAACGTACTTTTCTGCATCACCTCCACCGGCTATGCCGACCCGGAAACCGCCGACCCGGGCATATACCGGATACCGGGCGGAGAATTCCACCTGAACCGCTGTGCCGCCCTGCTGAACATGTACCTCATGGCATCCTATGGCGAGGGACAATATGTGGAAGCCTATTATAACCAACAAATCTATCTCAACCATAAACTCATTGAGAACAAGCAGTTGAGCCTGACTGAAATTCAAGAAAAGTCCGCTGAATTTCTGGTGCAGTTCAGTGGCGTGAGCGAAGTATATTCAGCCCATCGCCTGCTGCTGGGTCCCTGGTCGCCGCAAATAGAACGCATACGCAATGGATTTCATCGCAAGCGTTCCGGTGACTTGCTTATTGAAATACTCCCTGGCTGGACTGTCATGCAGGAAAATAGTACCGATAACCGTGTAGTACGTACAGCTGATATTCCTGCCCCCCTTATTTTGTTGGGAGGTGGAATGAAGGCTGAAACCATCCGTATACCTATAAGCATTGACTGCATTGCCCCTACCCTAGCAAGTGTGATGCGCATCCGTGCCCCTAATGGAAGCACGGCATCCCCCCTTGACTTTTGATTCTAAAATAATCCGTGCAAATCTGGGTAATCTGTATAGAAATCAGTAACTTTGCACGCTCAACTAACTCAGTAATAATAATAAAATAAATATATAATGGGATTTAATGAATTTTTAAGCTCGATTTTCGGCAACAAATCCACACGCGACATGAAGGAAATACAACCGTGGGTGGAGAAAATCAAAGCCGCTTACCCGGAAGTAGCCAAACTCGACAACGACGCCTTACGCGCCAAGACAGAAGAACTGAAAGCCTACATCCACGATTCGGCAACCGAACAACGCGCCAAAGTAGAAGAACTGAAAGCCAGCGTTGAAGATACCGAACTGGAAAAACGCGAAGACCTCTTCAACCAGATCGACAAAATCGAAAAAGAAATATTGGAGATTTATGAAAAAGCGCTGGACGAAGTATTACCTACAGCTTTCTCCATCGTAAAAGAAACGGCCAAACGCTTCTCTGAAAACGAAGAAGTAGTGGTTACAGCCAACGACTTCGACCGCCAACTGGCTGCCACCAAAGACTTTGTACGCATCGAAGACGATAAAGCCATCTACCGGAACCATTGGATAGCAGGTGGTAACGATACCATATGGAACATGGTACATTATGATGTACAGTTGTTCGGTGGTGTGGTTCTGCATAAAGGCAAGATTGCCGAAATGGCAACCGGTGAAGGTAAGACATTGGTAGCTACCCTGCCGGTGTTCCTCAATGCCCTGACCGGTAACGGTGTGCATGTGGTAACAGTGAACGACTATCTGGCAAAACGTGACTCTGAATGGATGGGTCCCCTTTACATGTTCCACGGTTTGAGTGTAGATTGCATAGACAAGCACCAGCCCAACTCCGATGCCCGCCGCAAAGCTTATCTGGCAGACATCACGTTCGGTACAAACAATGAATTCGGTTTCGACTACCTGCGTGATAACATGGCCATCAGCCCCAAAGACCTAGTACAGCGCCAGCATAATTATGCCATTGTCGATGAGGTGGACTCAGTATTGATTGATGATGCCCGTACTCCGCTGATTATCTCCGGACCGGTGCCCAAAGGCGACGACCAACTCTTCGAACAGCTCCGCCCGCAAGTAGAACGCCTGGTAGAAGCCCAGAAAAGACTGGCTACCCAATACCTGGCCGATGCCAAGCGCCTGATTGCATCGAACGACAAGAAAGACCAGGAAGAAGGCTTCCTCGCCTTGTATCGCAGCCACAAGTGCCTGCCCAAAAACAAGGCACTCATCAAGTTTCTCAGCGAACAGGGCATCAAGGCCGGTATGCTGAAGACCGAGGAAATCTACATGGAGCAGAACAACAAACGCATGCACGAGGTGACCGACCCGCTGTACTTCGTTATCGAAGAGAAAATGAACAGCGTGGATTTGACGGACAAGGGTGTGGACTTGATCAGCGGCAATGTAGAAGACCCCACCTTCTTCGTACTTCCTGACATCACTGCCCAACTCTCTGCGTTGGAAAACGAAACAGACCTTACAGACGAACAACGCCTTGCAAAGAAAGATGCTCTGATGACCAACTATGCCATTAAGAGCGAGCGTGTACACACCATCAACCAGCTGCTGAAGGCATACACCATGTTCGAGAAAGATGACGAATATGTGGTAATCGACGGTCAGGTGAAGATTGTGGATGAGCAGACGGGACGTATCATGGAAGGACGCCGCTACTCCGACGGCCTGCACCAAGCCATCGAAGCCAAGGAAGGCGTGAAGGTAGAAGCTGCCACGCAGACTTTTGCTACCATTACGTTGCAGAACTACTTCCGTATGTACCACAAGCTGTCCGGTATGACCGGTACGGCAGAAACAGAAGCCGGCGAGTTGTGGGACATCTACAAACTGGACGTAGTGGTTATCCCGACCAACCGCCCCATTGCCCGTAACGACATGAACGACCGCGTTTACAAGACAAAACGCGAAAAATACAAAGCTGTCATCGAAGAAATAGAGAAAATGGTAGAAGCAGGACGCCCCGTACTGGTGGGTACCACTTCCGTTGAAATATCCGAAATGCTGAGCAAGATGCTTACCATGCGTAAGATTGAGCACAGTGTCTTGAATGCCAAGCTGCATCAGAAAGAAGCGGACATTGTGGCTACCGCGGGTCTGAAATGTGCCGTAACTATTGCTACCAATATGGCCGGTCGTGGTACCGATATCAAGCTGAGTCCGGAAGTGAAGGCTGCAGGCGGTCTTGCCATCATCGGTACCGAACGCCACGAATCACGCCGTGTAGACCGTCAGTTGCGCGGCCGTGCCGGACGCCAAGGTGACCCGGGCTCTTCCGTATTCTTCATATCCTTGGAAGATGACCTAATGCGTTTGTTCTCCAGCGACCGCATTGCCAGTGTGATGGACAAACTGGGATTCAAGGAAGGGGAAATGATTGAACACGGCATGATTTCCAAATCCATTGAGCGTGCGCAAAAGAAAGTGGAGGAAAACAACTTCGGCATCCGTAAACGCCTGTTGGAATATGACGACGTGATGAATAAACAACGTACAGTAGTGTACACCAAACGCCGCCACGCTTTGATGGGCGAACGTATCGGTATGGATATCGTGAACATGATTTGGGACCGTTGTGCCAACGCCGTCGAAGCGCCCGACTACGAAAACTGCAAGATGGATGTACTCCAGACGCTTGCCATGGAAGTACCTTTCACCGAAGAGGAATTCCGTAATGAGAAGAAAGAAAAACTGGCAGACAGAACTTTTGACGCTGCCATGGAACTCTTCAAACGCAAGACAGAACGTATGGCACAGATAGCCTATCCGGTCATCAAGCAAGTATACGAAACGCAGGGATACATGTACGAAAACATACTTATCCCTATCACAGACGGAAAACGTATGTACAACATCTCCTGCAATCTGAAGAAAGCTTATGAGACAGAATGTAAGGAGGTGGTGAAGTCATTCGAGAAATCCATCTTGCTGCACGTCATCGACGAAGCATGGAAAGAAAACCTGCGTGAACTGGACGAGCTGAAACACTCCGTGCAGAATGCAAGTTACGAACAGAAAGACCCGCTGCTGATTTACAAGCTGGAATCTGTGAACTTGTTTGATACCATGGTGAATAAGATTAATAATCAGACTATTTCTATCTTGATGCGTGGACAAATCCCGGTACAGGAGGCTCCGGCTGAAGCCCCTGAGGCTCCCCAGGCTCCCCGCCAGGTAGAGGTGCGCCAGGCTGCTCCGGAACAACGTCAGGATATGAGCAAGTATCGCGAACAGAAGGTTGATTTGAACGACCCGAACCAGCAGGCCGCTGCGGCACAAGATACGCGCGAACAACCAAGACGCGAACCTATCCGTGCCGAAAAGACCGTAGGGCGCAATGACCCTTGTCCTTGCGGAAGCGGTAAGAAATACAAAAATTGCCACGGAAGGAATGCGTAAGCCAAAGCAATAAAGCTATAAAATGATAAGACGATAGGGTGATAAGATGATACCGTCAGGTATCTTTTATCACCCTATCACTTTTTCTCCCACCACATTATCACATTTTTTATTCATTCCAACTTTTGAATATTCAGCTAAAAGAGTACTTTTGCTCCAAAGAATAAAACCAAAGACCATGACCAAATATCACTATTGCCTGTTATTAATGGGGGGGCTGTTGTTAGGCGGCTGCCAGAGTGTAGAACAACTATCCATTGATTACATGCTTCCGGCAGAAGTCAGTTTCCCGGCAACCCTAAAACGTGTGGCCGTTGTCAACAACATGCCGGATATACCGGACAACAAACTCATCGTCAGTGAGGAAGAACAGAAAAAAAGCAAGAACGAGCTGGCACGTCTCACCAACTACTACAATGGAGATGCCGTCATAACCACCGAAGCCCTTGCAGAATCCCTTGCTAATGAAAATTATTTCAAGGAAGTAGTGATATGCGACTCTGCCTTACGGAGCAAAGACATTAATCCTCGCGAAAGCACATTATCAAGGAATGAGGTACTGGAACTTACACAGAATTTGGACGTGGATTTTCTGATAGCCCTGGAGAACATACAAATACGTTCCAGTCGCAAAACAAGCTATATGCCCGGCTGGGGTGTATTTCTTGGTACGGTAGACGTAAAGGTATATCCTACCGTCAGAATATATCTGCCTAACCGCAAAGGTTCTATGGTAACTGTCAACAGTAATGACAGCATTTTCTGGGAAGAGACAGGAAACAGTGAAATGTCAGCACGTTCTCGTCTCATTAGCGAAGAAGATATGGTAAAACAAGCGTCTGAATTTGCAGGAACCGTTCCGGTCAAACATCTGCTACCCTATTGGAAAACCGCTAACCGCTATCTTTTCAGTGGTGGTTCTGTCAATATGCGTGATGCAGCCATATATGCCAAAGAAGAAAACTGGGGTAAAGCCGTAGAACTCTGGCAGCAGACCTACGAAACAAAAAAAGGGAAGCAGAAAATGTATGCCGCCTATAACGCGGCTTTGGGCTACGAAATGCAAGACAGCATAGATACCGCTTTGGAATGGGCATTGAAAGCGCAAACCCTTGCCCGCGAAAAAAGCAAAACAGTCCCCCAAAATACAAGTGAAATACATGATGGAGCCATTTCCTATTATATTTTCATCAGCATGTATGTAGACGAATTGAAGAATCGAAAAGAGGGGATGGCACGCTTGAACATGCAAATGAACCGATTTGATGATGATTTTTAGTCAAATGATGCAGAGATAACCGTTTTTTTTATACCTTTGAACAACAATTAAGAAAAGAAAGTTATTATGAAACTCAGTCAATCGTCATTAGCACTTCTGGAAGAGACTCTTAAAAAAGCAATCGACAAGTACAATTGCGGTTGCAAACAGACTGTCGTTACAGACATTCATCTGCAACCAAATCTGAATTCGGGCGCACTGTCTATCTTTGACGACGAGGATAAGGAACTTGCCAATACTTCCATTGAAGAATGGATGGCCTACGAGGGAAATGGTTTCTATGAAAATGTAGAGCGTATCCTGTCCTCATTGCTCTGTAACATGAAAAATGAAGGAAAATTTGACAAGCTGACGATTCTGAAACCATTCTCTTTTGTACTGGTGGATGACGATAGAGAAACAATCGCTGAGCTGCTGCTGATGGACGATGATACCTTATTGGTTAATGAGGAATTGCTGAAAGGATTGGATGAAGAACTGGATTCTTTTCTGAAAGAACTGCTGGAAAAATAATATTCCGAACAACCCAAGAGAGAAAGATACCTTCTTATAATATAAAATTCAGCCCCTGCGATATAAAACTACCGCAGGGGCTGATTCTTTTTTACTTATGCCAGACACCTAGCGTATCTTAATCCCATAGAAAGAACTTGAGGTAGTAACAAAAAGCATATCCTTCTGCTTTCCACCGATTGCCAAGGAAATAGGGCGTTCTTCTATCTGAATACGTCTCTGTTCTTTACCATATCTGTCATAGACGAAGATTTCCCCATCAGCCACATAAACATTCCCGTCAGCATCAGTCACATTACTGTATTGACCATAAGGACATATTATTCCTTGTTTTGTCAAACGGCCATCCGCACCAACTGAAAGTCGTACAGTCGTTTTATTCATCTCATTTACAATATAAACCGGTTCTGACTGACCGGGCACTGTAACAGTCAAAGCACAAGAACGCCCCAAATCATAGGTATCCGGAATAATTGTCACGCCATCCGGAGCGACAAAACTATACTCAGGCATACTGGCAACCACCTTGTCAAAGTCACTTCTCCAACGGCTGGAAGGGTGAATGACTTTCTGTATATTCTTCATACTGGCTGTAACGACACGTGGCATAGGCTTCATCGTAGCATCCACGTTATCCGGATTAAAAGAATACCCCCAAGCACTCCAGCCACTGTTACCCCAACCACTGTACATCGGATTATCATCCGGCAAGCGCACTACCGTTTCCTGCTTGCCGTTCACCAGATAACCCGGCTGAGGGTCATAGCGGAAAATAACCAGTAGATTGTCTTGCGTATCAGTAGCCAATGTAAAAGGCTTCCAGGGATAATCGGCTATCAAAGTAATCTGCTCCGTGTCTGCCGACCATCTATAGATTTTCTTCAGACGGTTTTCACAGAAGTAGATATTTCCTTTACTGTCGATAGTAGCTCCGGAGGCTAGTTCAAAACCGGTAGCCAGCTTCACTGGCTTGTCCATGACCGTGCAGGAAGGGCGAAGGCTCTTCTCGCTACCCGAAACAGTGAGACGGGCAAAGTCCCACGAATAAACGGGCAACTTCTTATTCATATCATATATAGGAAACTCTATGACTGGTAATATCTGCGTATAATTGTGCATATTACGGAAAGTGATATTCTTGCAATCCCATATGCGGAAACCTATCCTCTTCGGCATAAAGGCACGGATTACGCGATACATCCACACATTTACCATTTCGATATTTTGACAGTTGGACATTTCTGCCATATAACAATCAGGCCCTTCACGACCTTCTTCCTCGAATTGGAAAGCATAGATTTTCCAGTTGGCCACATTATGGAAACGGGCTTCAGTACGGACATGATGCTCCAAAGACATGGCATAAATACGTCCCGGAGTCTTCGTTTCGCTAATATAAAGCCCACTGGCAGCATACGTACTGGCTGTCCAAACATCCTTAATTGTCCCGCCGCCATTGTTTGTAATCCACAAACTCCAATACTGGTTGTCCCAAGCCATATCCTTACCGGTCTCCATGACCGGAGAAGACGGAGAACTAATTCGACGCTCGCCCCTGCGGTAAGACGACTGTCCGGAAGCATTCGGAGCCGGTTTGCGCAAGGTACCGTGCCCGCCTACAAACTTCACATCATTCAAGTACGAACGCTCACCCGCCATCCATTTACAGCCGACAGCACGGTAATTATACGCACCGGTATTAATACCTATGCCATTCAGCACGTCGTCGCCGCCTTCGGAAGATTCAACCAAAGGCACAGGCATGCCGAAACCACTGAATGCAGGCTCGCTTTCCTTCAACAGAAATTGAGTCCCAAAAGGATGCAGCCCAATCAGCTTAGTACCGGGAGACAGCTTCAACGTTCTCGTCAGACGATACCACCCCTGGGGCACATAGATGTTTTTATGCAAAGAGACAGCTTTCTCAAAAACTTCCGTATCATCAGTCTCGCCATCACCTTTTGCCCCTAAGTCTCGGATATTGACCCATGTCTCCATTGCCGGAAGAACCGGAAGGTCCTTGCCAAGTGTAACCGGCAGTTTTGCCACCGGCTCTATTTCACATATTTCCCTGAAAGAAGAAGCATCATTCAAATCCTGATACACCAGACCGTAAGTAAACTCCTTGACTCTGTACATTTTTGCTTTTCCGGCAACTTTCTTTCCACTTTGAGCATAGTCCACCAGTACGGGAACATTCCTGCAATCCACATTCACCAGATTCAATTGCGAAAAAGTATTTCCCTCCACGCTTACCCTGACACCGGCTTCCGAAATATTCTCCCACAACGAATTCTCCACATGAAGGCGGTCTGCCAGATTCTCTGCCATTTCAAAGGCAACGGGCGTATTCTTCACATGCATATTGACGATGGCAAACCCCACCTCTTTTGAATAGACAGCCGCCTTTCTCTGCCCCTCAAAGTAAGTATCGACCATCATCATAGGCCATCCCGGAGAAGTCCTGGAGGAAATTATCCCATATTCACCGCCATAGAACTTGACGTCTTCCAGTTCATTGCCAACATCATACATGCCGGCTTTTCCCGAACCCATCCGAATGTCGCAATGATTGATAAATCCATGCTGGGCAAAATGCGCACGAATGGCGACGGCTTGAGGATTACCTTTGTCTATACGGAAATCCACATTGGACACCGCACTATAGAAAGTACCTGCACCAGCATCCGAAGGCTTCCTGCCCTCTTGTGCCAGCCCTCCCGTAAACCATATCATATAATTTTGAGTAGTCTGGAAACCGGGTGTATCGGCTCCCAAATAAATCACCGGCCGTTTCTTCCCATAACCAATCAGCCGAATGGATGAGGGAATTTGAATCGTCTTACTAATGCGATAATTTCCTTCCGGCAGAAACAGTATCCCAAAATTCTTTTCGCGCTTCACCTGATTGATTGCCTCTTGAAGCGCATCGGTCACGTCGGACTTTCCATCAGCCTTGAAGCCGTAATTCTCCGGGGTAAAGTAGAATGCTTCCGGATCGTCCGGTCTTTGCGTATAGGCGGAACCACCCCCTACCGCCCACCCGGACGACATATTACAGATAATCCAACAGACTATCAGCAGGTATCTCATTATTTGATAATTTCTCATTACACAGATTGTTTTAATATGGATTTTCCTTATTTAATACGTACACCAAAGAACTTGGAACGGCCTGTGACAAACAATGTATTGCCATCCTTACCGCCAAACTGTAATGTGGACGGACGTTCGGGAACACGAATCATCCCTTTCTTCTTGCCATCCTTATCAAATACATATATTTCTCCGTCAGCCACATACAAGTTCCCTTCCTTATCTACAGCAGAACCAAATTCGCCCTGCTCCACAAAATAGCTCAAGTTGGAGAGCGTGCCGTCATTGGCCACATCCATCTTCACCATTCTGCGGTCATATTCATCAGAGGTATAGAAAGGCTTTCCCGGATAGGCTTCCAGCAGGGAAGAACTACGTGACAAGTCGAAATAATGAGGAATGATAGTTTTTCCATCCGGTGCCAGGAAGCACATTTCAGGAACATAGACCGACACCGCATTGAAATCGTGGAAGTCTCTCCAACGGTTAGAAGGATAAAGAGCCTTATACACGTTCTTCACTTGACCCATCGGAACACGCGGCAACAGTTTGATGGTCTCTTCCGGATTTTCCGGGTCAATGGAGTAGACTCTCATTGTATATGCGGAATTACCATATCCGCTGAAAGAAGTACCTTTTGTATCAGGCATTACCGGCATTTCCTCCGGCTTACCATTAATCAGATATCCCGGCTGCGCATCATATCTGAACAATACCAATAGATTATCTTCTGAATCAAAAGCCAGGTTGGAGGGTTTCCACGGGAAATCTGCCAGCAGCGACAAGCTGTTTGTCTCTACCGACCACTTAAAGATACGACGCATCCGATGGTCGCAGAAGTAAATGTTACCTTTACTGTCGCGCGCAATGCCTTCGGCAAATTCCAAATCGGAAGCCAATTGGTTCACCTTACCTATTTCATTGCCTAACGGTTGCTGATGAGGTTCTTTTCCGGTTACAATCAAGCGAGAAAGTTCCCACGGGCGGATGTCAATGTCTTTGTTGACATCGAACACTGCAATGTTATTCGTATATTTAATCTGAGAATAGTTATGCAGGTTCAGAAATGCGATGTTCTCGCAATTGCGGATACGTACAGAACTGTGATACGGTTCATTGACACGGATAACGCGGAACATATACAAGTTTGCAAAGGTCACATCTTTGCAGTCGTCCATCTCTATCGGTTGGCAATCGGTACTTTCGCGGCTCTCTTCCTCGGTTTGCATGCAATACACCTTCCAGTTGGACACCTTGTTGAAACGTACTTCATTTCTTACATGATGCTCGATGGACATGGCATAGATACGCCCCGGAGTAGAAGTATTGTTGGCATAGAAACCATTGGTGGCATATGTGCTTGCTGTCCAGATGTCTTTAAAGGTGCCGCCACCGTTGTTGGTCACCCACAGACTCCAATACTGGTTGTCCCAAGCAAGATCCATGCCCGAAGCCGCTACCGGATTATCGGGAGAACTGATACGAGCCGGTCTGTTCCACCGGGCACGTGGTTCCTCAACACCCGGTTTAGGTTTCCATAAACCGCCATGCCCGCCTACAAACTTCACGTCATTCATATAAGAATCTGCATTTGCCATCCACTTCACACCTACAGCACGATAGTTATAACCGCCGGTATTGATACCAATGCCCACCAGCATATTTACACCGCCTTCCGAAGATTCCACCATCGCTTTCGGACTGCCAAAACCACTGAATGCAGCAGTACTTTCGTCCAGCCGGAACTGAGTGCCAAAAGGATGCAGGCCTATCAACTTGGTATCGGGCTTCATCTTCAAAGTTTCGGTAATGCGATACCAGCCCTGGGGCACATAGATATTATCGTACTTGTCAATAGCCTCCTGGATGGCCTTCGTATCATCCGTTTCCCCGTCTCCCTTTGCACCGAGTTCGCGCAGATTTACCCATGTTGCCATTGCAGGCAGTGCAGGGATGTCCATCAGTTGGGCAACCGGCATCTTCTGTATCGGTTCAATATCAACCAACGTTTCATATTCCGGCATATCCACCATGTCATCCATCTGCAAGCCGTGGTCGTATGACTTTACCTTATAGATTTTATGAGAAACATGGGTGGCCGTATTGCTACGGGTATATTTCGCCAAGGTCGGTACATTCTTACAATATACATTGCGAAAGGTTATCTGATTGTTGCTGTTGTTCTCGTTGGTAATCACCACTGCCGGACCACTTACATTTTCAAAATAGCTGTTTTCCAAAAATAACTTGTCGCAATAATTAGGGTCAATATCAAATACAGCCGGAACATTCTTGGCATACAGATTCACCATTGCCAAACCGGACTCCTGACAACGAAGAGCAGCTACACGTTGTCCCTCAAAATAAGAGTCGACCATCATTACCGGCCATCCGGGAGAAGCTTTTGTCGTATAAATGCCATAATCTCCCCCGTAAAAAGCAACGTTTTCCAACTCATTGCCCACATCGAACAGACCAGCCTTGCCTTTACCTATGTATACGGCCACATAACTGATAAAACTGTGTTGGGCAAAGTGTGTGCGTAGCGCCACTGCATGCGGATTACCATCTTCTATGCGCAAGTTGATATTCGACATGGCACTGTAGAACGTACTGGCACCGGCATCACAGGGTTTCTCACCTTCCTTGACAACGGCTCCCGTAAACCAGAACATGTATTTAGCTTTTCCTTTATCATCAGCTACTTCCTCCTGAAAACCCGGAGAATTCTTAGCCAGAATAAATTCCGGGCGATTCTTTCCATAGCCAATCAAACGAATAGCCGTAGGAATATAAATGGTCTTGCTGATTTTATATTTACCTTCAGGGATAAAAAGGATTCCGAAATTCTTTTCTTTCTTCACTTGATTAATCGCTGCCTGCAAAGCATCCGATACATCCATCTTTCCATCCGCCTTTATAGGATAGTTCTCGGAAGTGAAATAAAAAGCTTCGGAGTCATTGGGTTTTAGAGGATAAATCGAATTCAATTGTACAGCATACAACTGAGTACATATCATCCCCAGCAAAATTAAAATAATCGTGTTCAATTTCTTCATGGTCTTATTTTTAATGTATGGATAAAAAAAGATGTTCTGCCGTCAAGCAGAACGTCTCCCTCTGCTATAAATTACAATTTTATAACTACTACCGGCGCATAATTATGCCGTACAGTGCCCACACCCGAAACATCAGCCAGAGCGCCAATACGGAAATAATAATTCTTGCTGTATTTCAAGACATCAGCATTTTGTCCCAGATCGATGGACAATGTATAAATATCAGCGCTATTTATAGCAGTACTCGGACTAAACACTTGCTTATCAGTCCCTCCATTCAACGTCAATTTCACATTGTTACCTACCCACATATCTGAAAAAGCAAACAACTGAATCTCTTTCAATTTCACTTCTTGTTTACCAGCTTCCAACGAGAATGTAGCAGTAATTACATTGCCATTCTTTTCTACTTTTGGACTTTTGACGCGGATATAAGGAATAACCTTGAAATCATACACATTATCCCCTGACTTAACAACAAAATCCTTCACTTCAAATGGATAAAAATTCCCATTTTCAAAACGAACATCATAAGTGGCAGCAAAAACCATATTGTTACGATATTCTCCAGTATTTGTGATGTACCAGGTTTGATCCGTAGCATTAGTAAATCCATGCTCCCTCACTTTAATTGCATTACCGTTTTCCATATCAGAACCTACAAGTTCACCTGTCTGTTCGTCAAAGATAGAACCATGTATGGAAGCATCCGGTCCCTCATAATTATCAATTTCACAAGATGTCAATGCGAATAAGAAGCATGACACAAATAACAATATCTTTTTCATAACTTTCTACTTAATATTATTCAAATTAATGACCTGGATTCTGAACTAAACCATTCGTAGCAATATTAGGTATGCCCCTATAGTAGTTGATGTTCTGGAAAGTACGCCCTCCTCTTGTTTCGTCACCAAAATAGTTCACCCTTGCAAAGACATATTTAGGCTCTGCACCACGCAAGTCAAGCATCGGCACCAAAGCTTTACGAATTCTATTATTGCTGAACTCAGTATGGAATTCCCTACGACGATTCATATCCCAAAAACGCTTTCCTTCAAACGCCATCTCCACACGACGTTCCTTCAAGACACTCTCTAATGTCAAAGATATCCGGTCGGTGTGTCCGGCTCTACGTCGCAAAGCATTCAAACAGTTCTCAGCCAATTCCTTATCGCCAAATCCACTACCATTTTCCACAACAGCCTCAGCATAATTCAGGTAGACTTCTGCCAAACGCATATCAATATAAGAGGTAGTGGACGAAAGACGGTCGGGAGACATGCTCTCGCCCTCGGGCATATACTTACGAACTCCAAAACCTGTAGCAGTCCAATTAGCATCCTCACCACTGTTCACATTATTAAATCCAGAGAACATGGTTTCACCTTCGGCTCCTAAAGCATAATATGTTGTTCCATTTTTCTGAGTAGACTCGTTTGAATAAGCCACATAGCTATTATTGTCCTTAATAAATCCGCCCTGGATAATAATCTCAGTGCCGGCATAAGATGAACCCGGCACAACCACACTTGCCAACAGACGTGCATCCTTGTTGGCAAACGGTTCATACAAATCGTTATATTTAACAAAAGGTACCGACATCAAGGTGTTCACTACAGAAGCATTATTCATATTATGGAAATTAGCGATATAAGCATCTTCATTCCCATCCGTACGAGTTACAATCTTTGCACTTTTTCCCGTGCCGTCATCCGTATAATCTTCAAACAAATCAACGATTTCCAACATCGGATTGAAACGTCCATATTTCAGAGCGCCCGGATTGACTTGAGGAAGGATATTAAACTGAGCATAGCTATGTCCCTGATTAGTATTGGTTGTTCCATTAAGATACGCTTTACTGAAAATAATCTCTTCATTCTGGTCATTCAGGAACAAGGCCTGGAAGTTTGATGCAGCCTCCTTAACAGTAGCCGGAGCAGGCTTATAAAGAGATTTACCGGAATTCTCTATAAGAAACTTAGATGCTTCAATACATTCTTTATAGAATGCATCGGCATCGGCAGAAGTCATTCCACCCACCAGTTTCTGAGTGACAGCCTCACCAGCCAAAGGTGCCAGATTCCAATACTTGGCTACAGAAGCTGCATGAAGTGCAACTCTTGACTTCAACGCATAAGCTGCCCACTTGGTTACGCGATACAAATCCGAACCAGAAGTCGCATCGGGCAAAGTAGCAGCAGCAAGGGTGCACTCATTCAATACAAATTTCCAAGTATCCAACTCTGTACTGCGGGGAACTGCCACAGCACCCGGTCCACCATTGGCATAATCATCGTCCTGCACTTTGTCAATCAGAGGAACGCCGCCATATCTTTTTACAAGCCCATAATACATATAGGCACGTGCAAAATGGGCTTCACCAGTCATACGATCCGCATCTGCCACAGAAATTGTTCCAGCTTCCTTGGCTTTTTCTACATTCTGCATAAAGATATTCACCTGACGAATATCTCCATAGGGCCAATAATTGAATCCTTCATAACCTATATCCACTCCTCCGTCACTACGGGTAGCTTCGTCGGTAAGAAATGCCAAATTAG
Organism: Bacteroides sp. L10-4; assembly: GCF_013373675.1. Taxonomy (NCBI): domain Bacteria; kingdom Pseudomonadati; phylum Bacteroidota; class Bacteroidia; order Bacteroidales; family Bacteroidaceae; genus Bacteroides; species Bacteroides sp. L10-4. Next base: position 38,752 of record NZ_JABXJH010000015.1, on the reverse strand, counting down.
TAGTTTCATTCACACCATCATAACCGCGTTGATTAAAACCAGCGTTCGGACGATAATTAAAATCTTCCATAGGAATCATGGTATATATGTTTGCCAATAGTGCCTTTACACCACCTTCTGTCTCCAATAACTGATCGGGAGACACTTTATCCAGCGGTTCAAGTTCCAAGAAGGCATTACAACCGGACAATCCCATCAATGCACATAACGAGAATATCGATAAAATATTTTTTTTCATGGTATTTCAGAATTAAAAGTTTATGTTTAACCCAAAGTTATAAGTTCTCATCAACGGATATGCCAGGTTGGCTCCCCAATCCCTTTCCTCACGTTCGGGGTCAGCATCCTTCAAAGCCTTGTTACAGAACGTAAGCAGATTTGAACCATTGACAAAGATACGGGCACTGTTCAACCCGATTCTTTTCATAAATGATTTTGGCAGATTGTAACCGATCTCCATACTCTTCAAACGGAGATAAGTAGCTTGCGGAAGCCAAACGGAAATACCATAATTCCATCTACTACCATTATCCGAAGTATTAGAGAAATTGTGGCGTAATGCCGGATAATAGCCGGCTACCCATTGTGTGGCAGGATTATACGGATCATCTGTTATATTTGCAGGATGCCAACGATCTACATATTTCGCAATTAAATAAGATTTATTTGTCTTGCCACCATATCCCCAAACATCATCATTGGCATATCCGATGGAGTAACCGGAAGCTCCTTGAAACAGCATATTGAGATCAAAATTCTTATAAGAAGCCGCCAAAGTCAACCCATACTGGATAGGAGGATTTGCACCGGTTGCCCAAAACTCCGGAACACGGTCACTGCTGTTAATTCTACCATCACCATTCAGGTCAAGCAATCTGTAACTACCCGGAAGCATCTTAGAGTTACCCAAGTTCCCACCAATCAAAGGAGCCGTTTCATACTGTTCCAAAGAAGTATATTGGCCATCGTATTTATACAACCACATCACATTACTATTACGGTTTTCCTTTCCATTCAGCCATCTATCCATAGAACTGGTATATTCTGCATGTTCCACATGCAGACTTCTTTCACGGGCATACGTAAAATTAGCACTTACTGAATATGAGAAGTCCTTACCGATTTGTCCTCTGTGTCCCAATTCAATCTCAAAACCCCGGTTCCGGTTAGAATTCAGATTTTCCTTCGGGAAACTTGCACCAAATGTATCAGGAGCAGATTGTGCACGGTCGGCCAAAATGCCTTCATTCTTACGATTGAACCACTCGATAGTACCACTCAACTTACCGTTCCATAAGTCAAAATCCAGACCTACATTGGAAATAGAAGATGTAACCCAAGAAAGCCGGTCAGTCACTACACCAGGGGCTACCATACCCATAATCTGGCTGGCACCATCAAAAACATAACCATTAGAAGCTGAATTATAAGCAGATACATATTGGAAAGGATCACCGGCATCATATCCACTTTGCCCAAAAGAACCCCTGATTTTCAAATTAGTAATAAACGGCAAATTGTCCTTGATGAAACTTTCTTCCGAAAGTCGCCATCCGGCACTTACCGACGGGAAGAACGTCCAACGCTTAGAAGGAGCATAACGATAAGAACCATCATAACGCCCTACTACTTCCAACAAGTATTTACCGGCATAATCATAGTTCGCACGCATCAGATAGGCTGCTAAACGGCCAAAACTACGATACCCTGAATTGGTAGCTGTACCCGGACTTGCCTGATTCAAAATATCATTAGTAAACAACTCTGAATATTGCCGGGAACCGGATAATTCATCGCGTCGTGTACTGTTCAACTCTGCCACAGCTGTCACATTCAAATTGTGCTGATTGAAAGAACGCATATAATTAGCCTGCAACCTACCATAAATCTTCTGATATATTCTCATCGTATTGGAATAAGCATCAGTACTACCTCCCGTACCGGCAGGCGCATCTGTATAATAATCATACAACGGATAAGAACGATTTAAAGAAGAGTTGTTACGATTGTTACCGTCAAATGACCCCAAAAGACTCAATGCCAACCCTTTTACAAAAGGAACTTGCCAATTCAATTCCACATCGGCAGAATACGTCAGGCCTCTGTTCTTGCGATAACCGTCTATATCCGGATCAACCAACGCAAAAGGATTCTTGTTTTCAGGACCGATTGCAGACAAATGATTGGGATTAGCAATCGTATGAGTACCGATACCACGGTCATTAACCATCAAAGTCTTAAAAGTCCACATAAAATCCTCTCTCGGCCTTTGGGTTTCATCCCAACGCCCGGACAGATTCACATTCAGTTTCAGCCCTTTCGTAAGCTCTGCAGTCAGGTTACTTCTCAGATTATATCTATGATAGTACTGGATACCACTCTTCAGCAAACCATTATCGCCATTATAGCCGAAGCTCACATAATATTTCACCTTATCCGTTCCGCCTCTCACAGAAACAGTATGCGATTGCTGGAATGCCAGTTTATTCATAAACATGTCAATCCAGTTATTGTCTGTATAACCCTTAGCCCCGGTTCTATACAGTTCCAGAATATCGTCAGTGTATTCAGGGGCAGCCTGGTCATTACGTGCCCTTTCATTGGCCAACATGCGATAAGTATAAGCATCTACCGTTTCTTCCATACCCGTGGCATTCTTCATACCGAACAATGCCGAGTAAGATACTCTGGTCTTTTCGGCCACACCTTTTTTGGTAGTAACAATGATTACGCCATTAGCCGCATTCATACCATAAATAGCGGCAGAAGCATCTTTCAAAATAGAGATACTTTCTATATCCTCAGAATTCAGCTGTGCAAGTTCTTCAGTACCTTCACGCGTGATACCATCAATTACCACCAACGGGTCACCATAACCGCGAATGCTCACCATATTGTCGAAAGTTCCCGGCTCTCCGGTTTTCTGGCGAATCAATAGTCCCGGCATCTTACCTTGAATATTGCTAATCAGATTCTCGGTCTTGGTCGTAGCTATTTCATCAGCACCAATGGCTGCAATGGCACCGGTCAGTGATTCTTTCTTCTGTACACCATATCCTACAACAACCACTTCATCCAATATCTCAGCATCTTCTACCAAAACTATCTTGAACGAATTTCGGCCTGCAACCTTTATGTTTTGTGTCTTATAACCTACATAGCTTATTATAAGAGTAGCATCAGAGCCCACATTGGTCAGAATGAAATTACCGTCAATGTCTGTTATGACACCGTTGGTAGTTCCCTGCACCAAGATACTGGCACCAATCACCGGTTCACCGGTTGCATCGACCACAGAACCTTTCACTGTCGCAGCCTGTAAGGTTGCCTGTATCCCATCAGCTCCTACAGCTTTATCATAAAGGATTATATTACGGTCCAATATCTTATAGCCTATATTGGTTCCTTTGAATACATCGTTCAGAACCTTGAATATGGTTTTGTTATTTGCCCGGACCGATACACGGCGCTTAACGTCAATCTGCTTGTTGTTGTAGAAGAAAACGAATTCAGTACCCTGTTCCAATTCTGTCAGTACTTCATCAACAGTCTTGTTCTCAAGAGCAATGTTTACCATTGTCTTTTGAGCATAACCTTCATTGGCAAAAGTCATACCAACCAAACAAAACAACATAAATAATGTGCATCTCATAGCAAGAGGAATTTTTTTCATGCATCTCATCAGGACACTTTTTGCCCTAAATGATTGGATACAATAGTGTTTTTTCATAATTTTGTATTGATTTCTAGTGAAAAAATAAAGTTGCTTTATCTGTCGCCAAACAGATATTTAAAAGTTACTGTGTTTCATGCAGGAAAATGCGCCAACATTTTCCTGCATGTTTTTCTAAACGGACTTGTGTTTCATCATACTACTTTTTAAAGGGTTAATAAACTTCTATTACCTGTCTCTCGGCATTCACATCACCATCTTCAACAAACTTGAAATGAATATTCGAGGAGATTCGGAAGTGCTCCAATATTCGCTCCAAACGTTGTTTGGTAAATGTAGCCGTAAAGGAATTCTGCTTCAATGAAGCCTTTTTCAGAATGAATTCCACATTATATCTTTTGCTCAAACTCTTCAATATATCTTCAAACGGAGTGTTTCTGAAAATCAAGCGTCCGTCCTTCCAACATGTTTCCACGTCTACATTGACTTCTTTCACAACGACCTTTTCCCGCACTATATCATAAATAACCTTTTGCCCCGGTATCATCATCACATTATTCCTCCTGCCGTTATTCACATAGGAGAAACTGACTTTACCTGAAACCAAAGTGGTCTGTACCGTCCTGCTCCCTTTGTAAGCCTCTACGTTGAACTCCGTTCCATGTACCACTATCTTGGAATTGTTCAGCGTGCCGACAATGAACTTCTTTTCATCTTTTGCGACAGAAAAGAATGCTTCACCCACCAACTTCACTTCCCTTTTATCATCGGCAAACCGGGAAGGATAGCGCAACGACGACGACGAGTTCAGAACGACTTCCGTTCCATCCGGCAATTCGACAGAAGTAGTCATTCCCGGATTTGTCCTGACTTCCATCATATGTATCTCTTCTTTATCCTTGTCCCAATAAAGGATAGACCACGATACCATCAAAGGGATGAATAAAATGGCGGCCGCCCGTTGCATCCCTCTAAATAATACCTGATACCTATTGACCTTTTTCTGTTTCATCTTACGATGTACATCCTCCAAGGCCTTCTTTACATCCAGCCTGGATGAAATCTGCGCCATGTCCGCTGCCAGACCGAGTGTCTGAACCTGGCGGGCTGTCCTGCGGTTCTCTTCCGATGATTCCAGCCACTCCTCTACCAGAGCAGTTTCATTCTCCGTTGTCTCTCCTTCATAATACCTGAGAAGCAGGTTCTCCATTCCCTCTCTTTTTACCATAATTTTTATTGCTAGCTTTAATCTAAAGACAAACGGGTGAAAAGAACTCCTAAACAAAAAGCTAAAAATATTTTATATGCTTAGATTATAATGGGAAAAAAAGCTATTTTTGCCCAACAATAATGCCCCCCACCCTATGAGAAACATACCATTAGAAGATACATCTTTATTATCCGCCATACAAAAAGGAGATAGAAGTGCTTTTGATGTGTTATTTCAAAAGTACTATTCTGTGCTCTGTACCTACTGCTATCGTTTTGTCCGGTTGGAAGATGCAGAAGAGATTGTTCAGGACGTCATGCTATGGCTTTGGGAAAACCGCGAAAGACCCATTATCGAATATTCGCTCAAGCAATATCTGTTCAAGGCTGTCTACCATCGTTGCATGACCCGGATTGCCCAAAATGAAGTGAAGCAACGGGCAGACACCGCTTACTATGAACGAATGTTCGCCATGCTGCAGGAGGTGGATATCTATCAAATCAACGAATTAAGCAAGCATATACAAAGGGCCATCAACGAACTGCCGCCTACTTATAGGGAAGCTTTCATCATGCATCGTTTCCAGAATCTGAGTTACAAGGAAGCTGCCGAACTACTCAACGTTTCCCCCAAAACGGTAGACTACCGCATTCAGCAAGCTTTGAAGATTTTAAGGGTCAAGCTGAAAGATTATCTGCCACTGATATTGATGCACCTGCTCACCTCGCATTAAGACCATACACAAGCGGAACGTCTCCTATACCTTGCCGGCCCACACACCACTGCAAGACTGATGCGGCGTGTGGCAGAGTTGTTCAGATAATCAGCTTATCATCATTCGTTCCACAAATCAAGAATCGCCCCATGTCCACTGGCATTTTCCGGTTTACGGTCAAAGGGTTGTTTGGTTCCGGAGTGAATCTCATACAACCCTTTGGCTGTTTCCATCATGGCCTCCACTTGTTCTTTGTATGGGCAATCGGTCACATCAATCAGTCCGCAGTTATAGTTCTCCCTGTCATTGCGCCCGGTCAAATCCTGGTCGCACCACTGGAAGTAGCCCGTACCTATCAGTCCGGGCAGCTTTGCCACCTTGAGCGCACAGTCCATCATAGCCGGGTCGGGCACTAAATCGTAACAATTGAAACTAAGGACATCGAACGATTCACCGCATATCTTCAGAATCTCTTCATCCAGTTCGAGAATATTGCCGAAGCGGATACCGAGGTTCAGATGATGCGGGTCGTGCTTCTTCAGGATTCGGTTTGTCGTAGTCAGGAAGGTACGGAAAGTAGAAAAGACGAACTCCTTACGGCTTTCCGGAGTGTCACCTTTCTCTTGCAGATGTTTCTTCAAGGCCTCTTTGACAGGACGGTCTTTCCCCTCAAGAACAAGGCTGCAAAGGCGGGCTTCCTCATTCAGCCAGGCAGGTTCGTTCCCTATGAAATAACCTATCAGCCACGGATTGTCCTTGTAGCCTGTCACAAATTTGGCTAAAGACTTGTCTACGTTAGATTCAAAGGAAGGAGCGTACACATCGCAAAACCCCATTAAATCACGCTCAATGCCGATATTGCGCAAAGGCATCAAGAAAGCTTTCCGGTTCATGTTCATGACTTCGGCACTCGACCAGTTGGCAATGGTATTCAGCCCCCATTTGTCCATGCGCTTAAATATCAGTTCTTTTGATTTTTCGGGGAATGACTCACCATGCCTGCGATACTGGTTCCAAAAACCGAAAGAGGCGGAACGGCTGCCCCGGTAGTTGCGATTGGCAAACTTTTCCATCAGCTCGGCAGGGGGAAGTTCCTTGTACATGCCTTCACGATGCTCTGCATCGCGCACCACACCTCCTCCACCGGGTTAGATTGTCCGAACTCGTCTACAGCAGGGACTTCGCCCATATACGCATCTCCCGAATCTTCGCGGGCAAGCATAATGGAACGAATCTCAATCATCGGATTGTGGATAGGCTTGCGCATACGGATGCCGATGGAGTCCACACCGTGCAACGGTCTCCTATTGCCTCCTAAGTTTATCCACCCCATATAGCGGGCATGGTTAAAAGTTGCAGCCAAATCCACAGCCGCATCAGGCAATTCGGTAAAGTATTTTAAAGGAATAGCCAATTTGTTTCAGGCATTGGGAACGTAGGACATGATACGCAACTCATTGTAGCCATAATCGGTAGTAAAACCGAGTTGGAAACGCTGGGCAGTGGCAATCTTATACTCAAGCACCACAAACTGATACCCATCCCAGTCTGCCGGTAGCTCAGGATTCATGTCTTTCAAAGCGAATTTCTTACCCGATACCTCCTTAGTACTGTCAAACCGCACTTTGAATGTCCGCTCTGCAGGTTTACACTGGATGAATAAAGACATTGCCAACGTTGCCCATACAAGGATCTTCCTGTTATTCTTCATATTTAGAAATTTATTAGGGGTGAATAATATATATTCCTTGTTTCTCTTCAATCTCTTCATGTATCAAAGACAAATCCCCCTAAACAAATTCCTAAACATTCAGAGTATGTTTCTTAGCATTCTTTCTTCTTCAATGCTGCAATACTTTCCTTGAGAGATTTGATGATACTTTCAGCATCTGCCTGCTTCTTGCGTTCCATCTCAAGAACGGCAGCAGGAGCATTATTCACAAACTTCTCGTTACCCAGTTTCTTCAGCACACCCTGCAAGAATCCTTCCTTATGCTTCAGTTCGGCCTCCATACGGGCTATCTCGGCTTCCACGTCAATCATGTTACCCAAAGGTACGGCATATTCCGTAGTACCTACCATGAAGGAAGCAGCACCATCGGCCTTGTTCTCCACGATGTCAATAGATGAGAGATTACACATTTTCGTAATAACTGCGCTGAATGCCGCAACCGGATTCTCACCGATAACCTGCAACTCAAGTGCCTCTTTTTGGGCGATGTTCTTCTGCAAACGGATGGAACGGATATTGCTGATAACCTCTTTCACCACTTCAAACTCCCGGATGATATCCTCATCTACCAATGCCGACATTGACAACGGGCTTACCATCAAGCTCTCACCGTCTGTACGGTCGCAAAGATGCTGCCACAACTCCTCTGTAATAAATGGCATGAACGGATGGAGCAGATGCAACAAGTTATCAAAGAAACCGATAGTTGCTTCATACACTTTCCGGTTGATGGGCTGGCCGTATGCCGGTTTAATCATTTCCAGATACCAGGAAGAGAATTCGTCCCAGAACAGTTTATAAACAGCCATCAGCGCTTCGCTCAGACGATACTTGTTGAACAAGTCGGCTACCTCAGCAGCTACAGCATTCTGTTTAGACTCAAACCAACGCATAGCCAGTTCGGCTGCTTCGGGTACGGGAACTTCTGAACTTACTTCCCAGCCTTTAATCAAGCGGAAAGCGTTCCATATCTTATTGTTGAAGTTACGTCCTTGTTCGCAAAGTGCATCGTCGAAGAGGATGTCGTTTCCGGCAGGAGCCGAAAGCATCATACCCATACGTACACCGTCGGCGCCGTATTTCTCTATCAAGTCCAATGGATCGGGAGAGTTACCCAACGACTTGGACATCTTACGTCCCAGCTTGTCACGGACAATACCCGTGAAATAAACATTCTTGAACGGCATCTTCCCTTCATATTCATAACCTGCCATAATCATACGGGCTACCCAAAAGAAGATAATGTCCGGACCGGTCACCAAGTCGCTGGTAGGATAATAGTAGCTGATTTCCTCATTGCCCGGATTGTTGATGCCGTCAAACAAAGATATAGGCCACAGCCAGGAAGAGAACCAAGTATCCAGACAGTCTTCGTCCTGACGAAGGTCTTCCTGTTTAAGACCGGCATTACCTGTTTTCTCTTTTGCCAACGCCAAGGCTTCTTCGGGAGTGGCAGCTACCACGTAGCCACCTTCCGGCAGGAAGTAGGCAGGAATGCGATGCCCCCACCACAACTGGCGGCTGATACACCAGTCCTTGATATTTTCCAACCAGTTCTTGTACGTATTCTTATATTTGGCAGGATAGAACTTCAACTCATCATTCATCACTGGCGGCAAAGCCATGTCGGCAAAGTGCTGCATCTTCAGGAACCACTGCATGGAAAGCTTCGGCTCGATGGGCACGTTGGTACGTTCGGAGCAACCTACCTTGTTAGTATAGGCTTCCACTTTCTCCAACAGACCGGCAGTGACAAGGTCTTTCTCAATCTGATCGCGTACATCAAAACGATCCATACCGATATACAGTCCGGCCGCTTCACTGAGCGTACCGTTATCATTGAAGATGTCAATACTCGGCAGGTTGTACTTCTCACCCAGCATATAATCGTTCACGTCATGGGCAGGAGTTACCTTCAGACAACCTGTACCGAATTCTATATCTACATAATCGTCCTCAATGACCGGGATAACGCGTCCTACCAACGGAACAATCACCTTCTTGCCCTTCAACCAAGTGTTCTTGGGGTCATTCGGATTGATGCACATGGCGGTATCTCCCATGATGGTTTCGGGACGGGTGGTGGCAACCACTGCATAACGTCCTTCGGGGTCACCTTCTACCATATACTTCAGATAGTACAGTTTGCTGTGCTCTTCCTTATAGATTACTTCCTCATCACTAAGAGCAGTCAGTGCCTTCGGGTCCCAGTTCACCATACGGACACCACGGTAAATCAAACCTTTGTTATACAAGTCGACAAAGACCTTGAGCACGCTTTCACTGCGTTTCTCGTCCATAGTGAAAGCCGTACGGTCCCAATCGCAGGAAGCGCCCAGCTTGCGGAGCTGCTTCAAGATGATGCCGCCGTGTTCATCGGTCCATTCCCAGGCGTGCTTCAAGAACTCGTCGCGGGTAAGGTCTGTCTTCTTGATGCCTTGTGCGGCAAGCTTGTTCACCACCTTGGCCTCGGTAGCAATGGAAGCATGGTCGGTTCCCGGCACCCAGCAGGCATTCTTGCCTTCCATGCGGGCACGGCGTACCAGAATATCTTGTATGGTATTATTAAGCATGTGTCCCATGTGCAACACACCGGTGACGTTGGGGGGCGGGATGACGACGGTGTAAGGCTCACGACCATCGGGTTTCGAACTGAATAATTTGTGGTCCAACCAATACTGGTACCACTTTCCCTCCACGTCAGCGGGATTGTACTTACTTGCTAATTCCATGTTTTTAAATCTCTATAATTAATTTATTGCGAATAACGGGCGCAAAATTAATGAATTAAAATTTAAATATATATTTTTGTCCCTACAAAATGAGTCAGGAGTTAGTAGGAGTTAAAGGGAGTTATCGCCCTCCGGGCTTAGGAGTTAGAGGTCGATAGTCCTCTTAATGGTAGGTTGAAAATAAAAATGAGAGACAAATTGAAAATCCGGTATGTCATATTAATCGTATTACTGTCTGTTGTATGGGCAACGCAGCTCATTCCAATATTGGGAGAAGTATATGCACAGTCTGTATATCCGGTGATTTCCCATTTCTTGTCCTCCTTTTCAAAACTCATGCCTTTTGCCATAGGCGACTTGTTCATTTTCCTCAGTGTACTCGGACTTCTTTTCAATCCCATCAGGGCACGCTATATCCAGAAGAAGAAGAAGTGGAAACAGATTCTGCTGAACGAAATGGAATACTTGCTGTGGATATATGCATGGTTCTATCTGGCATGGGGACTGAACTACTCACAAAAGGACTTTTATGGCAGGACAAACATTCCTTATACTGCCTATACTCCCGAAATCTTTCAGTCATTTGTAGACAACTATATCGACAAGCTGAATGCTTCCTATACAGATGTCACCTCCATTGACGAACCATTGGTCTGCCGGGAAAGCGTACACGGATACAACCAAATCAGCGATACGCTGGGGATACACCGCCCTCCCCACTCCTCTCCGCGCGTAAAGACCATGCTTTTCACTCCGTTCATTTCCATGGTCGGTGTTACGGGAAGCATGGGACCTTTCTTCTGCGAATTCACGCTGAACGGCGATTTGCTTCCACCGCAATATCCCGCTACTTATGCCCACGAGCTGGCACACCTTTTAGGCATCACCAGCGAGGCAGAAGCCAACTTCTACGCTTACCAGGTCTGCACCCGTTCGCAGGTGAAAGAGATTCGTTTCAGCGGCTATCTTTCCGTGCTATCACATGTGCTGGGTAACGCCCGCCGACTGATGAGCGAAGAAGAATACGCAGAGCTTTTCAGCCGGATACGTCCTGAAATCATAGAACTGGTCCAAAAGAACCAGCAATACTGGATGGAGAAATACAGTCCGCTCATCGGAGACATCCAGAACTTTATCTACGACTTGTACCTTAAAGGAAACAAGATTCAAAGCGGACGCAAGAACTATTCGGAAGTAATAGGATTGCTTATCTCTTACGAAGAATGGAAGAACCACGGGAAAGTGATTCCGGAAGAATAAACAATATAAATGGTACATTAAACAATATAATCATGCATACAAGAAAAGAACAAATGGAAGCCTTCGGCCGCTTCCTCGACATACTCGACGAGCTGCGCGAGAAATGTCCCTGGGACCGCAAGCAGACCAACGAAAGCCTGCGCCCCAATACCATCGAAGAGACTTATGAACTTTGCGACGCCCTGATACGCGATGACAAGAATGACATCTGCAAAGAGCTGGGCGACGTACTGCTGCACGTAGCATTTTATGCCAAGATAGGCAGTGAATCCGATGATTTCGACATGAAGGATGTTTGCGACTGTCTTTGCGAAAAGCTTATCTTCCGCCATCCGCACGTATTCGGTGATGTAAAAGCCGAAACTGCCGGACAAGTTTCCGAGAACTGGGAACAGTTGAAACTAAAGGAGAAAGACGGAAACAAAACTGTGTTGAGCGGTGTACCTGCATCCTTACCTTCGCTCATCAAGGCTTATCGCATTCAGGACAAAGCTCGCAATGTAGGCTTCGACTGGGAGGAGCGCGAACAAGTTTGGGACAAAGTGAAAGAAGAGATTCAAGAATTCCAGGCAGAAGTCGCCCACATGGATAAAGAAAAGGCTGAAGCTGAATTCGGCGATGTCATGTTCAGCCTCATCAACGCTGCCCGCCTCTACAAAATCAATCCGGACAATGCGCTGGAACGGACCAACCAGAAGTTCATCAACCGCTTCAACTATGTAGAAGCGCACAGCATCAAGGAGGGCAAAAACCTCCATGACATGACACTGGAAGAAATGGATAAGCTATGGAATGAAGCGAAAGCATTGGAAAAAGAAAGCAAACAAGATGATTCTTCTAAAGGTCAGGTTTAGCGGGCTAAAGCAAAGGTTTAGGGAACTAAAGTAGAGGTTTAGCCAGGCCAAAACGAGGTATCTATCATTTAAAAAGAAGGTTGCTCACATCATTGTGGCAACCTTTCTTAATTTGTATTCATTCACTATTCATCTTTTCCCTTGTGTTTTCCGTGGAGAAGCATCCCCCTTTTTATGCATGCCTTTCAGCAGATCACGATGGAAACGCATTTCAGCTCTTTGCACCAGATAAATCTTTTTACAAGACAATATCTTCTTGAATTTATCAAAGTAGGTCTTGTCCAACCGGTCAGAAGCAATACGGGCATCATATACGCCTTCCATAATTTCCTCATACTGGGCTTCGGTTGTTTTTTCGTCTTTCCCTTGCCGGAGCAGTTTCCAAGCCTCGTCATTGAGCTGTTTCTTCCGGTCTTGCAATTCAAAATACAATGGGAAGAACTTGTCCGCTTCCTCACTTGTCAGTCCAGCTTTCTCGGTGATAAACGCTTTTTGTCTGGCACGGAACTCTTCGGGTGACAGATGTTGGTCACATCCATCACTAGCCCAAAGCAGGGGCATCATGCCACATATCATAACCAATAAAACAATCAGTCTTTTCATTTTTCAATAGTTGAGTGTTGTTACCTTATTCTACATCAGAGTCTGCCAAATAAACATACAATGAATAATCATCCAGCATGGAATTCTCTACGGCCATATTAATATATTCCATTTCTGTTTCCGTATCATCAGCAGCTATACGCTCTACAGAGGGAGTATGCTCCGAAGAAGCCACGCGGATAATCAATGCAGCACCTATAAACATGGCGGTCATATACAACCAAGGCCTTACCTTCTGCCATATTGTAGGCTCTGTCTGCACAGCAGTGAGTTTTTCTTTTTCGGGAAGCCGGTTCATTACCTCTGAAGTAAGATTCTCAAAGTAGCCGTCAGGAACGCGGAAAGGATTTTCCATCCCTATCTTTTTCAGTATTTTATCTTCTTCTTTCATAAGCTTTATCCTTTCTGTTTAATTAGACATTGTTTTGTGGCAAAGGTTTAATACTCCTCACCCAAAAACTTTTCTATTTTCTTCACGGCATGGTGATAGGAAGCCTTCAAGGCACCTACGGAAGTACCAAATATATCGGACATCTCTTCGTATTTCATTTCCTGGTAATACTTCAGGTTAAACACCATACGTTGTTTTTCCGGCAAGGCAAGCAAGGCTTTTTGCAAAGCCATCTCTGCTTTATCACCGGAGAAGTAAGGATCACTTTCAAGCTTTTGAAGTGCATCTGCCTCGGGGTCATCCAAAGAGACTGTGGAAGCAGCCCGTTGTTTGTTCAGAAAAGTGAGGCATTCATTCAAGGCTATGCGATAGAGCCAGGTAGAGAGTTTAGCCTCTGCCCTGAAATAATCTATATTAATCCATGCTTTAATGAAAGTATTCTGAAGTAAATCATTGGCATCTTCATGAGAGAGGACTATACGACGAATCTGCCAATACAGCTGCTCGCTATATTGGGCAACAATCATCTCAAATCCCCGCTTTTGTGTGCTTTCGTCTTGTAGAAGAGCCAACACTTCGCGTTCATTATAGGAAGGGGTCATATGTTTTTCTATTCGCATTTATTTTTTAGACTGCCAAAGATACAAAAAGTTTAATTCATACCGATACACAAAGTGTCTCTTTAGCAAGCTGTGTGTCCGGAAAGATGGCAACAGCTTCTTTCAACAGAACATTTTCATTCTCATAACGGGCAGAAAAATGTCCTATCATCAATTTTTTTGCTCCTGCCTCCCTGGCTATCCATGCAGCCTGCGTGGCTGTGGTATGGAATGTCTCCTTGGCACGCGGCGCATCTTCATCAGCAAAAGTAGCCTCGTGAAATAACAAGTCAACTCCTTTTATCTGCTCTACAATAGAAGGCAAATAAATTGTATCCGAACAATATGCATAACTGCGGGGAGATTCAGAAGGACGCGTCAAACGGGCATTTGCTATAATTTCTCCCTCCGGAGTTACATAATCGGCTCCATTCTTAATGCGGTTCAACTCATATACCGGCACCTGATAAAAGTCTATCATTTCACGGATGATATGGTTAGGACGCTGCTTCTCTGCAAACAAAAAGCCACAGCATGGCATACGATGGCGTAAGGGAATGGTAGTAACCGTCAACGAACGGTCTTCATAAATCTGTATCGGTTCTTTAGCATCAAACTCATGGAAAAGAACTTGGTACGTCATCTGTTTATTAAAAAATTCCAACATAGGCACCAGCAAATCTCTCAGTCCTTTGGGAGAATGGATATGCAGCTCGGCTGTACGTCCTAAAAGATTAAGTGTGGAAACCAACCCCAATAAGCCAAAACAATGGTCTCCATGTAAATGGGAGATAAAGATATGATTCAAACGTGAAAACTTCAGATGCGATTTACGGAACTGCAACTGCGCTCCTTCCCCACAATCAATCATAAACAGCTTGTCGCGCACATTCACGATTTGAGACGTAGGGAAATGACGCGTTGTGGGTAAAGCGGAACCGCAACCAAGAACATGTAACTCAAATTTTTCCATAATGTGACAAATATAGCGATTTATCCGCACAAACACGAAAAAGAGGATTGCAAAACCGACAGTTTTCTCAATCCTCTCCTCCATATTTACGTATAAAAAGCTCAGCGCATTTCTTACAGTGCGTATTATATGCAAAAAAATATCCTCTATTTCAAGAGCATTGTTATCTCAGCAACACTGAACATAAACTCCGTACTATCACCGGAAACATCCCCCACATAGCGATAAACCAGACCTTTGTTATTCTTCACACATGCCTCCAAGAATACTTTCAATGCCGGCTCTGACACATTCAAGGACCCCTTGACATTTTGTTTCATCTGCTCCTCATTTCCTTTCAAGGAAGCTATATCCATAGAGTTCTCATCTATAGTATAAGTATAGACCACATTCTCCACCTCTATCACCAGTTTCTCAAGCACGGTGACTTCGTCTACCCTCATAGGACAAGAAATATTGGTAGCCTTCACAAGTTCCTCCAGTTTCTTCTGTTCGCTTTCTTCCTTCGAAACCTTCTGATTCAGGATATTTTCCAAGTCCTTTGTATCCAACAGACACTCTGCCTCTTTCCCGGTAGCATTCCCTTTATAAACGAATTTCATCCCGGATTTAGTATCAACCACCATTTCCAACAGTTTCCTGATATTGTCTTTAGGATTACTGAACATGGCGATTGTAGTTGACTTCATGACATCCGGATGCTTTTCCCAAGCCTCAAAATCCGCATAATCTTCGTTCATCAACATAGAATATACCACATTAGTTCCGTCAAAAACAATGCTTGACACCTCGCCAGCCGTCCCCATACTCATCGGACACTGCTTGTTGGCAATTTCTATGGCCATCTTCAATTTAGACTTCTGACTGCATGCAGTCAGTAACATCAATGACAGGCAAGCGAACAATACCGTCTTCCCCGCACTTTTGAACATATTTTCCATCATAAATAAAGATTTATAAAAAGAAAGGACACTTGTAATATAAGTGCCCTACTCTTAATTTATAGTTTAATAATAGTTACTTCTTTCCAGCTTCCATCTGCTCTTTCAAAGCAGCCAAAGCGTCAATGTCACCCAGAGTAGTAGATGCAGCCTGATTTTGGATGGCAGGAGCAACGTCTTCTCTCTTATTGGCTGACTTCTTGGCAGCAGCCTTCTTTTCAGCTCTTTCTTCTGCCTTTGCAGCATCTTCGAAGATACGGCTGTGAGAAAGGATGATACGCTTAGCGTCCTTATTGAACTCGATTACCTTGAACTCAAGTTTCTCGTCCAACTGAGCCTGTGAGCCGTCTTCCTTAACGAGGTGTTTCGGAGTAGCGAAACCTTCTACACCATAAGGCAGAGCTACAACAGCACCCTTATCCAACATTTCGATGATAGTACCTTCGTGTACAGAACCTACTGTAAATACTGTTTCAAATACATCCCAGGGATTTTCTTCGAGCTGCTTGTGACCGAGGCTCAAGCGGCGGTTTTCCTTGTCGATTTCCAATACCTGCACGTCAATATCAGCACCAATCTGAGTGAATTCAGACGGATGTTTAACCTTCTTCGTCCAAGACAAATCAGAAATGTGAATCAAGCCGTCAACGCCTTCTTCGATTTCAACAAATACACCGAAGTTAGTGAAGTTGCGAACTTTTGCAGTGTGCTTGCTGCCGATAGGATACTTCTCTTCGATAGTTTCCCAAGGATCAGACTTCAGCTGCTTGATACCCAAAGACATCTTACGTTCTTCGCGGTCCAGAGTCAGGACTACTGCTTCCACTTCATCACCTACCTTCATGAAGTCTTGTGCAGAACGCAAGTGCTGTGACCAAGACATTTCAGATACGTGAATCAGACCTTCAACACCGGCAGCAATTTCGATGAATGCACCATAGTCAGCCATAACAACTACTTTACCATTTACATGATCACCCACCTTCAGATTACCATCCAAGGCATCCCAAGGATGCGGAGTGAGTTGTTTCAAGCCAAGAGCAATGCGCTTCTTCTCATCATCGAAGTCAAGGATAACAACGTTGAGTTTCTGGTCGAGTTCAACCACTTCTTTCGGATCGCTGACACGGCCCCAAGAAAGATCTGTGATGTGAATCAAACCGTCTACGCCACCCAGGTCAATAAATACACCATAGGAAGTGATATTTTTAACGGTACCTTCGAGGACTTGTCCTTTTTCGAGTTTACCGATGATTTCCTTCTTCTGTTGTTCCAGTTCAGCTTCGATAAGAGCCTTGTGAGAAACAACCACGTTCTTGAATTCCTGATTGATTTTAACAACCTTAAATTCCATAGTTTTGCCAACGAATACATCGTAATCGCGGATAGGCTTCACGTCGATTTGAGAACCCGGCAAGAAAGCTTCGATGCCGAATACGTCCACAATCATACCACCCTTTGTGCGACATTTGATGTAACCCTTGATAATTTCTTCGTTTTCCAAAGCAGCGTTTACGCGATCCCAAGAACGGGTAGCACGAGCTTTACGGTGAGACAGTACGAGCTGTCCTTTTTTGTCTTCCTGATTTTCGATGTATACTTCAACAGTATCACCAATCTTAAGCTCAGGGTTGTAACGGAATTCACTCATCGGAATGATACCGTCTGATTTGTAACCGATATTCACAACTACTTCACGCTTGTTCATTGCAATTACGGTTCCGTCAACTACCTCGCGGTCGTTAACCTTATTCAACGTATTGTCATACGCCTTTTCCAGTTCTTCGTGGCTTGCACTGGCTACTGATTCGCCGTTCTCATAAGCATCCCAATTGAAGTCTTCAATAGGAGCTACATTCTTTAAATTTTCCATTAATAAATAAATTGTTTAACTCGTTAATTAAGTGAGACTTTATGTTGACTCATTGTAAATCGGCCGCAAAGATAGAAGTATTTTCTTGAACTACAAAACAAAAAGTACTCAAAACAGCAGTGGAATAATCAATTAAAGAACAAAAAAATAGTACCTTTGCATCGTTTCATTTATACATAATTTCAATAATTTATCATGAAAAAAATAATCGCATGCATTTCCATCATTTGCTATACATTATTATGTTATAGCCAAAATCAGGCAACGGACAACAACTACCGTACACAAAAGAACATTTCCTATCTTCATCCCGGCGAAAAGGACAGTTATAAGCTGGAGCGTTGCAAACTCGACCTCTATTATCCTACTGATAAAAAAGGATTTGCCACCCTTGTCTGGTTCCACGGTGGAGGACTGGAAGCCGGAGAAAAACATTTTCCGAAGGAATTCCTGGGGCAAGGCTACGCCGTGATAGCCGTAAACTACCGACTCAGTCCGCGTGCGCAAAATCCTGCCTACACGGAAGATGCCGCAGAGGCCGTTGCTTGGACTTTCGAGAATATAGAAGAATTCGGAGGAGATAAAGACAAAATATACATAGCCGGTCATTCAGCCGGTGGTTATCTCTGTCTAATACTCAATCTGGACAAGAGTTACCTGGCAAAGTGGAATATTGACGCCAACAGCCTGGCAGGTGCTTTCCCCATCAGCGGACAGACCACTACCCATTATACCATCCGCAAAGAACGCGGGCTGCCTTCCGACACTCCGATTATAGACAAATATGCTCCTTCCAATAACGTAAGAAAAGACGCTTCACCCATGATACTTATCACTGGCGACAAAGAGTTGGAGATGCTGGCACGCTATGAAGAAAATGCCCATTTGCATGCTCTTCTCAAAGCATTGGGACAAAAATCCACCCTCTATCAGATGGAGGGATTTGACCATGGTACGGTGGTCACTCCAGCCTGCACTTTGATAAACAGCTATATGAAGAAGGCAGGCAAGAAGTAACCACTATCCTTGCCTTTCTTTTACGTATGCCAATGCCGCTCCTATCGCTGTTCTATATTCAGCATAGGGCGGTATATGGAAATGTACATGATAGATATCATTCATTTTAGAAAATACCTCCCGGCACTGGGGCAGTTGGGTAAGATTTCCTATCAGAACAAAATCCTTAATAGGACTGTTCAAAGCTGACAGTACAGCAGCTCCTCCAATGGTTTGAAGTACAGTACAGATGATGCCGCAAGCAATATCTTCTTGGGAAGCATTACTATCCGCCTTTCCGAAAAGGGAGGCGGTGGCGCTTACGGGTAAGTCAGGCAAAGCAACATTACAAATGTCACCTATTTGCAAGTTGATACGGGTCACATCCCCTTTCTCTGCCAACTCGGACACCTGATGGATGTCATGGGTTTTCAGTAGCAGCCTCGACAATCCCTGCAAGGTACCTCCACCAATTCCCAAACCACCAATATGCTGTATCTTATCTCTGTCTATTTTCACAAAAGAAGTACCGGTACCCATACTGACCACAATCAGTTGGTCTATCTCCGTCGCATGCCTGGCTCCCAAGCCATTGGCAATAAACTCATCCGTTTTGCGGGTAGGCAATCCGTATAAAGGACTGTCGACAAATGCGCTTCCTACTCCTGTCAGCATCACCTGCTCCACATCGGACAACTGTATGCCATTGTCATAAATATACTTGCCGAATGCTCCAAACAAGGAAGTCACCGGATCGGTTGCCGTAATAAACATTGGAGACTGTATCTGCCCCTCATTGATTCCAACGATTTTCGTGGTACTTCCACCCACATCTATTCCTATCACTATACCCATAGTTACAAGTAATTTGCAGCAAAGGTACGAAAGAAACGATAATTGACAATTGATTAATGTGATAATGTGCCAATATACTAATTGGCACATTACCACATTGCTATTTGTTAAACAGTTCGAAGGTGAATTTGCAACCTATTTCCTGATACTTCCAGTTGGCAAAGCTGGCAAATAAGCCAAAGTCAAAGACATGGGTACCAATACCATAACCCACTTCCAGATAAGGCTTCAAGTGAGGTACTACCAGTACATTCAGATACAGACGTTCATTCAATACATACTGGGTATATTTCACCAGATGGCGGAGCAGAAGGAAAGGCGCTTCATAGGCAAGATGTCCGCGGATATATCTGCGGGAAGAGTTGTACCATCGTCCGTCAAGCAACTGGAACACCCCGCCAATATCATCATTCCAGCCCATAGGAAGATTGGAACGCCGCAAATTGGCAAAGTCCACAAAGTATAGCTCTTTCTGATTGGTGAACTCTCCCCAGCCAAAGCGCCAATAAATATCGCGCATCAGTCCCAAAGAAATCTGATGCTGCAAATCAATCTCCACACGTTCGTATGAACCACTACTCTGCAACACCCCGCTGATTCCCCTCTCCCAATCCACCGAAATGGAAGGATACTTGGAATGAAGATTTACCTTGCGGTCACCGTTCATATAATAATATTGTCCTGGAGTCCAGGACAGACGAACACGGGGGGCAAAACTATTATAAGTATGGCGAAACTTGTTCAGGATATTCGGGTCGAAATTCGGAAAGAATGACGAGCCGCCGGAACCTACGTTTGTCGCTGATTTTACTGATGGCATACTCGGATAGTTAAGCTCAAATCTGGAACGGTTCACTTCTGTACGTCTATGCATGGATATGCCGACTTCCAGCGACAAGCCGTTCACTAGCTCCCAGCTATGGCGCAGATTCAGATACAAGTCCTTGAAATAGTCCAAATGTATCTGGTTGAAATCAAAAATACTGTCAGGGATAGCTTTCAGGTCATCCAGCACATCACTACTATAAATCCGGTTTCCATTACCAAATTCCAGATGAAACGCCGCACGCTTACGAGGCCAATAATCGAAGTCAGACCTCACCCTCCAGTAAAATTCCTTCTCTCTAAAGTTATAACCTATCCGGGGAACAACGCGTAGCAGGCGGTCGCCCTTGAAAATACGGTTGTACTTGAATTCTTGCCGATACGAAATTCCATGTGTACCGCTATAGCTCAAAAGAAACGGATTAATTAACGGTGAACAACGCACGCTCCCCAATTTATCCAAGTCTACCGTATAACGACTAATCAGAGCATCGCCAATCTGTCCCCAGAATTCCAGATTCTTATTGACCGATTTCTTTTTCCGGACGAGTGTATCCCGACGTAAGAAAAAATCCTGATACAGAGTCTCCTCATGCGGGGTTAACGGAACGGGACGTAAAGTTTTAAAGTAGGCGGTATCACGCCGAAAAGCGTTTGTATCCGTACGCAACGTGTACGAATCGGACAAATCATACTTGCTCTTCCATGCCGACTTTCTTATGTCACTGCCGGGAGCCTTCTGAATGATATTCTTATAATCGAGTACAGCTTCATAAGTACCATCTACCACATTTCCCAAAAAACGGAATGTCGCCTCCACGTCATACTGCAATGGCAGGAACTCGTCCGAGTCTCCCACATTTCCCATTTTCACCAGGTTGTTGAACCTTACCATCTCATTGCGTCCGGAAAAGCGCATCTCACGCACACTCCACACGTTGTCACTCACTATCAGATAACCGCCCACCAACTGAAAGCTCTTACTTTTGGGCATAAAGCGGATTTTATACTGAAGGGCATGCCTCTCGCCCATCACCGTATCAATCCGGTAGATATAATATTTCCTGGCATTGGGAGCTAAGGGAGAAATCAGTTTATCATATAATAAAGTAGAAGAATAGATGTTGACATGGAAATATTCAGGCAATCGTCCGTCCAGTTCCCAAAACTCGGAAGCTGTGCCGACACTTGCCTTTACCTTTTGGTCATAGATGTCAGGAGCTGTAAAATGTAAATCGCTATAAGTTTCCATCATATATTCCCGCACCCCTTTCTTGGGCCGGAACATGGAAGGGATATAGCGAAGAATATGATTCTTCTTACGAATGTTCACCCAGCCTTTTATGTAAAGTTCAGCTTTATAACTCTCAATAATACGTTCATAAAAAGGAGCAAAGAAGATGACTTTCTCCATGATGGAGTCTGCCGAACTCACATGTTTGTCAACCGGATAAGATATACGCTCCGCCCCTGCCTTCTGTATGAAAGAAAACAAGAAGCAAATCCCAACCCATATAAACAATAAACGTTTCAACCGCAATCTCTCTTTTTTGAACCGGAACAAATATACGGAAGAATTTGTGTAATGCAAAAACATGTTTCATAAAGAAGAAAAATGGCGTACAACTCTTTCATCCAGAGAAATTAGAGAGTTCCACTTCAATTCCCTTCGTTAGGAGTTAAAGAAATCAGAGCAGGTGCGAAGAATCATAAAATCGGCACCATGTATACCGAGTTGTAGGTATTACTAATCGTAATACACGAAGGTTACTGATTGAAACATGAGACGAACACAATCTTCGGGCTATTCTTTTCACACAAGCTGGTTTTCTTTTTTTAAAGGGGTACATTCTCAAAAAACACTAATATTTTCAACAACACCCCCCAAAAAAGAGGGGGTGTTTCAAAAAAAACATGTATTTTTGCGCCAAACAACCAATAAAAGGAAAGACTTATATGTCAAAAATGCGATTTTTTGCTCTTCAAGAACTTGCCAATCGGCAACCTCTTGAAGTAACTACCCCTTCAAACAAACTGTCCGACTACTACGGCAGCCATGTCTTCGATCGTAAAAAAATGCAGGAATACCTGCCCCGTGAAGCCTACAAAGCCGTGACCGACGCCATCGAAAAAGGTACCCCCATCAACCGCGAAATGGCAGACCTGATTGCCAACGGCATGAAAAGTTGGGCAAAGTCCCTCAACGTCACCCACTACACGCACTGGTTCCAACCTCTGACAGACGGAACAGCCGAAAAGCATGACGGCTTCATCGAATTCGGCGAAGGAACAGAAGTAATTGAACGTTTTTCCGGCAAACTGCTCATCCAGCAGGAACCGGATGCCTCCTCTTTCCCCAACGGAGGTATCAGAAACACATTCGAGGCACGTGGATATACGGCTTGGGACGTTTCTTCACCCGCTTTTGTGGTAGATACCACGCTCTGTATCCCCACCATCTTCATCTCTTATACCGGCGAAGCACTCGACTATAAGACTCCATTGCTCAAAGCCTTGGCAGCCGTAGACAAGGCAGCGACAGACGTATGCCAACTGTTCGACAAGAATATCACACGTGTCTTCACCAATTTAGGTTGGGAACAAGAGTATTTCCTCGTCGACTCGGCACTGTACAATGCCCGCCCAGACCTTTGCTTAACCGGACGCACCCTGATGGGACACTCTTCGGCTAAAGACCAACAACTGGAGGACCACTATTTTGGCTCCATCCCGCCACGCGTCACAGCCTTCATGAAAGAACTGGAAATAGAATGTCACAAACTGGGTATCCCGGTCAAGACACGTCATAACGAAGTAGCTCCCAACCAATTTGAACTGGCGCCTATCTTTGAGAATGCCAACCTTGCCAACGACCACAACCAGCTTGTGATGGATTTGATGAAACGCATTGCCCGCAAGCATCACTTTGCCGTACTGCTTCACGAGAAACCCTACAACGGCGTGAACGGCTCGGGCAAGCACAACAACTGGTCGCTTTGCACCGATACGGGTATCAACCTATTTGCACCAGGCAAGAATCCGAAAGGTAACATGCTGTTCCTCACCTTTCTGGTAAACGTACTGATGATGGTATACAAAAACCAAAACCTGCTACGTGCCTCCATCATGAGTGCCGGAAACAGCCATCGTCTGGGAGCCAACGAAGCACCGCCCGCCATTCTGTCCATCTTCCTAGGCAAACAGCTTTCTTCCATCCTCGACGAAATAGCCCGCCAGATAAGTAATAGCAAGATGACATCGGAAGAGAAAACGACATTGAAATTGGGCATCGGACGTATTCCTGAAATATTACTGGATACCACCGACCGTAACCGTACCTCCCCATTCGCCTTTACCGGCAACCGCTTTGAATTCCGTGCCGCAGGTTCATCCGCCAACTGTGCCGCTGCCATGATTGCCATCAATGCAGCTATGGCAAACCAGTTGAACGAATTCAAAGTCTCCGTCGATAAGCTGATGGAAGAGGGAGTCGGCAAGGATGAAGCCATCTTCCGCATTATGAAAGAGACCATCATCGCCTCCGAGCCTATCCGCTTTGAAGGTGACGGCTACTCCGAACAATGGAAGCAGGAAGCCGCCCGCCGTGGGCTGACCAATATCTGCCACGTTCCTGAAGCCCTGATGCACTACATGGACAACCAATCACGCTCCGTCCTCATCGGTGAACGTATCTTCAACGAAACGGAGCTTGCCTGCCGTCTGGAAGTGGAATTGGAGAAATACACCATGAAAGTACAGATAGAAAGCCGCGTACTAGGCGATCTTGCCATCAACCACATTGTGCCGACTGCCGTTATCTACCAAAACCGCCTGTTGGAAAATCTCCGTGGTCTGCGCGAGGCCTTCTCTCCCGAAGAATACGAAGTCCTCAGCGCCGACCGGAAAGAACTTGTACGCGAAATATCCAAGCGCGTAACCGCCATCAAGGTGCAAGTACGCGAAATGACCGAAGCCCGCAAAGTAGCCAACCACATGGATAATTACAAAGACAAGGCTTTCGCTTACGAAGAAACCGTACGCCCTTATCTAGAAAGCATCCGTGACCACATCGACCACCTAGAGATGGAAATTGATGATGAAATCTGGCCACTTCCGAAGTATAGGGAGCTGTTGTTCACGAAGTAAAAGGGGATTTACAATTTGACGATTTACGATTGAAGTTACTTCCGTAAACATAAACTTACTTGTTAATGAGCAGTTGTTTAACAATACAAACTTCAATCGTAAATCCCCCAAATTCTCCTTTATCTCCCTCCCTACGACATCTTTTTGTCATATTTGTGCAATATTTAATTTTTTCTTTTTACATTTGTGCTGTATAACACAGTTTTGCAGCAGTTATGGTAAAAGTAAACTTATCTGATATTAATGTTCCGGAGTTGATTGCAGATATATGGTCTCCCCTGAATGACGAACAACGGGAGTTCCTCGCCAACCACTTCACACTCCAGAACTACAAAAAGAACGAAGTCATCCATTGCGAAGGCGAGACCCCTACGTACTTGATGTGTCTGCTGAGTGGAAAGGTAAAAATCTATAAAGACGGAGTCGGCGGAAGAAGCCAGATTATCCGTATGATTAAACCTGTCGAATATTTCGGTTATCGCCCATATTTTGCAAAAACAGACTATGTCACGGCAGCATCCGCATTCGAGCCGTCTCTTGTTTGCCAGATACCTATGACTGCTTTAATGACTCTGCTCACACAAAACAATGATCTTGCCATGTTCTTCATCAAACAATTGTCCGTTGATTTGGGCATTGCCGATGAACGTACCGTGAACCTGACTCAGAAACACATCCGCGGAAGGTTGGCAGAATCCTTGCTGTTCCTCAAAGAAAGTTATGGTCTGGAAGAAGACGGTTCCACCTTGAGTATCTATCTCTCACGTGAAGACTTGGCAAATTTGTCAAACATGACCACTTCCAACGCTATACGTACTTTGTCACAGTTTGCCACAGAACGATTAATCACCATCGACGGACGTAAAATCAAAATCATAGACGAAGAGAAGCTGAAGAAAATCAGCAAAATCGGATAACAATTGATACCCCCACACGTTAATTGTATCTTCATCCTCCCCCTTTATTACCTTAACACGTATCAGAATATTTCCGGCATATCCTTACGCATCGGCAGTCCAGAAAATACCAGTTCTATCCATCACCACCACAAAAGGTATGTCCAAAGAAGAATACAAACTCTCTGCACTGCCAGTGGCATTGATTACTTCACAACCCAACGGTTTCTACTACGGCATCCAGACCATTTGTCAGCTTTTACCACCTGCCATATTTGGTAAAAGATACACCGGATGAAATAATCCCATCGGATATGTACATAGATGAGATAGAAGTGTATTAGAAGATTTAAAATCAGGGATTAAGATTATCTGACCCCTATATAATAGCTACTCAAACCAGCTCTTAATCCCTAACAATCTCTAATCTTAAATCAGTCCTCTTGCTGAAAGATACCTTTCTGCCTCAATTGCCGCCTGACAACCTGTTCCGGCAGCTGTAATGGCCTGACGATAGTGAGAATCGGCCACATCTCCGGCAGCAAAAACTCCCGGCACTTTCGTACGCGGTGTTCCCGGCTCGGTAACTATGTAACCTACTTCGTCCGTATCTATATAAGGCTTGAAAATGTCCGAGTTGGGATTATGACCGATAGCCAGGAAAAAACCGTCGATAGCTACATCATAACGTTTCTCATCCGGCTCCCCCATACGCTGTACCAAGTGTACGCCTTCCACACCGTTCTCTCCAAACAGGCCTACCGCGTTATGTTCAAACAGTACTTCAATCTTGTCATGCTTCATCACACGCTCCTGCATAATCTTGGACGCGCGCAGATAAGGTTTGCGGACTATCAGATAAACCTTGGCAGCCAATCCAGCAAGGTAAACAGCTTCCTCGCAGGCAGTATCTCCACCACCTACAACAGCTACCGTTTTCTTGCGGTAGAAGAAACCGTCACAAGTGGCGCAAGCGCTGACACCCATTCCTGCATATTTCTTTTCGTCCTCCAACCCTAGATACTTAGCGGTGGCACCCGTAGCGATAATCAGTGTTTCGGTTTCAATTACTTTTTCATCATCAATCGTAATCTTGTAAGGTGCTTCAGTAAGGTCAGCGGCAGTAGCCACTCCATAGCGCAAATCTGCACCGAAACGTTCCGCCTGCTTCCGCAAGTCTTCCATCAGTTCAGGACCACCGATACCCTGGGGATAACCGGGAAAGTTCTCCACATCAGTGGTGGTTGTTAACTGGCCACCAGGCTGCAATCCTGCATAAAGCACTGGTGAAAGATTGGCACGACCTGCATAGATAGCGGCAGTATATCCGGCAGGCCCTGAACCGATAATCAGACATTTTACTTTTTCTGTTTCCATCATTATTTTATTTACTATTTGACTATTTACTATTTATCGCAGGTCAATTACCTCAGCAGCAGGGTATGCCTTTTTATCAAACACGAAAAGGGTATCCGGATAATCCTCCCCGGTCTGATAGGAATCGACAATAATAACCACTGTATCCCCCCCCCGTTGCACCATACTGACACGCTCGGGACGATACGTATCTTTCGTCACATACAGAATGATGCATTGCAAGTCCTGCTTCCGTCCCGTGGCTGTCAAGACAACTTTATAGAGCGAGCTGAACCGAGGATTGTCCACCTTCCCCAACTTCAAGTTGTAGCCTTGTTTATAAAGCGACAACAATGCATAAGGATTAACACTCTGCAACTCTTCAGCCGTAGGCTCAGAAACATTCACTTCATCGCTGGAACTAAGATAGCTCCATTGCGTATGTCCGTCAAACCACGTTGTCACTCCATCCGTTTCCAATAAAAATTTATCTCCTTTCAGACGAATAACACCGGTCGAAGAACCTTCGGGCGCTTGGGCTGTAAAAGTAATTTTGATTCCTCCTGCATTCTTGAACGCCTCAGCAGTACAGTCCAGTATATCTTTTGCATCCGGTTGCTGTGTCCAGGCAGGCAAGGCAAACGCAAGCATATATATACCCAACAGTAGTTTATAGATTTTCCACATATTCATATTTTAGATTATTCATTTTAGAATATAAAGGGAATCAGCTTTTAGTCCCCTTTTCAAAAAACGTCCTCCTATTGCAGATTGTTCAGTCGCATTTCCAAGTCGTTCTCATCTATACAGAACACCTCGCGTGGCTTGCTGCCTTGCGCCGGTCCCACAATTCCCGCTTTCTCCAACTGGTCCATGATACGTCCGGCACGGTTGTAACCGATAGCAAACTTACGCTGGATGAGCGATGTGGAGCCTTGCTGATGAATAATAATCAGACGAGCTGCGTCCTCGAACAAAGGATCAAGACGTCCCATATCCACATCCCCCAAATCACCTCCTGCATTTTCATCCACATATTCGGGCAGATAGAAAGCAGTGGGGTACCCCTGTTGACGGGCGATGAACTTCGTAATCTCCGCCACTTCGGGGGTATCGATAAAAGCACACTGCACACGCACCGGGTCAGCTCCTTGCAGGAATAACATATCACCGCGTCCTATCAGCTGGTTGGCTCCCGGACGGTCAAGGATGGTACGCGAATCGACCATTGCCGATACACGGAAAGCGACACGTGCCGGAAAGTTGGCTTTAATCGTACCCGTAATGATGTTCGTCGTCGGTCGCTGTGTAGCGATAATCATGTGTATACCTACGGCACGCGCCAACTGAGCAATACGGGCGATGGGCAGTTCCACATCTTTGCCGGCTGTCATAATCAAGTCACCGAACTCATCGATAACGACTACGATGTAAGGCATGAACTTATGTCCCTTTTCCGGATTCAGATGACGGCTAATGAACTTCTCGTTGTACTCCTTGACATTGCGCACATGAGCAGCTTTCAGCAAATCATAGCGGGTATCCATCTCCACACAAATGGAGTTCAAGGTCTGCACTACCTTCGTGACGTCCGTTATGATAGCGTCTCCCCCATCGGGCAATTTGGCAAGAAAATGATGTTCAATCACGGAGTATATACTGAATTCCACCTTCTTGGGGTCTACCAGCACAAACTTCAGCTCTGCCGGATGTTTTTTATATAATAAAGAGGTGATGATTGCATTCAATCCCACCGACTTACCCTGCCCGGTGGCACCGGCAACAAGCATGTGCGGCATCTTGCACAAATCCACCATAAACACTTCGTTGGTAATGGTCTTACCTAGTGCGACAGGCAAGTCGTAAGTAGACTCCTGGAACTTCTTGCTACCGATAATGCTCTGACCAGATACAATCTTCGGATTGGAATTGGGCACTTCGATACCAATCGTACCTTTTCCCGGAATGGGAGCAATGATACGGATGCCGAGTGCCGAAAGGCTGAGGGCAATATCATCTTCCAGACCGCGTATCTTCGAAATGCGGACACCCTGCTCGGGAGTGATTTCATACAGTGTCACCGTAGGACCTACTGTAGCCTTGATGGTGCTGATTTCTATACCAAAACTGCGCAACGTATTGATGATCTTATCCTTATTCGCATTTTGCTCTGCCATGTCAATGGTCGGGCCATTGTCATCGTAATGCTTCATCAAGTCTATTGTGGGGTAATGGTAGTTTTCCAAATCCAGACGGGGATTGTATGGTTCCTTCTCCGCACCTACATACTCCTCCTCTTCGGCCTTTTCAACCTGGAATGCCGGCTCCTTCTCTACCGGCTGTTCTCGAAGAGGTGGCATCGGCTCCGATACAGGAGTTTCAAAAGTCATAGTGACATCTTCATCGGCAAATTTGGTTGACTTCGTTCTTTCACCATTCCCGCCCAAGTCAAGGGTAATTTCATGCAACGGTTCAATCTCTTCTTTCTCCGTGGCAGCATCCTCCTCCTTCTCAAATTCTTTTTCCGCCTCTACAACTTCCGAAGCCGGAGCACTCGTGTGTTCCTTTGCACCCCAAGAGGTCTTGAACTCTTCCGGCGTTTCACCCGGCGCGCTTTCAGCCTTTTCTTTCCGCTTCAAGAAGCTGAGGCTGAACAATCTGCGCAACCAGATTATAGTACGCGTACTCAAATAAATCAAGAAGCAGATGGCAGTCACTAACAGTAGCAGCCAGACTCCCGGTGCACCGACTTGAGACACAAGCCAATTGCTGACATTATATCCGTGCATACCGCCCAGATAGAGGAAAGAGTCCTTGTACAGGCCTACAAACACAAAACCGAAAAATACCGAGAACCACACCAGCATCAACGAACAGCCGACGAACCACTTCCACAAGCGCACCACACGCACCCGCATCAACTTCAGCCCCGCCACAGCCAAGAAGACAAGAATCAAGAAAGACGATACACCAAAACAATCATTTATCAGATAGCTGGCCAACTGTGCACCGCGGCTACCGGCGTAGTTCTTCACCCCATTGTTTGTGGAAATCAGCTCCTGTGCACTGCCTCCGTCAATGATGCTCTGGTCTGCCGCCCCCGTGAAAAAGAACGACGTGAAAGCAAGCAACAAATAAACCGAAAAAATTACAAGTACCAAACCTATAACAAAATGAACGGTTTCACTTTTTAATAACGTTGACACTTTCTCGAAAAATGAGAGTGACAGTTCCGTATCTTTAGTTGTTGAATTTTTCTTTGCCATATTTTTTAGATAACTATTGAGAATCGATTGCAAAAATAATAAAAACTATCCTTCTGCCGCGTTGTTTTCATGCTTTAATTTCTCTCATGCCGATTATAGGCATTCCTAATCTGCAACTGTAGTTTTATCGCATGTTTTACTTACATACTTGCATAAAATGACATAGCACACTAATTTACAGCAGATTGCACCACGCAAACAGGCCTCATGCAAGCATGCAGGCAGATTTTGCTTACATGACGCAATCCGTGCATGCCCTATACACATCAATCTACTCTTTTCCCTTCAAAAAGTAAACCGGCTGTTTATGCAACCCTTTGTTCACCAACACATTCTACTCACAAAGACGACAAATCTGCCGCATCACAGTCGTGCGGGTCATGCCGCAAATCAATTCTGCATAGCACACGTCAGTTGGATAACTTTTGCCTTCGACTAAACATGTAATCGTATACTTCGACATTGTCACAGCCACTACAAGTTCATCATATAGATAAGAGACAAATCACAAGATATAGAAATTCTCATCTAGATGGTAAATATGTTGAAATTCCCGACCTTACTGCTATAGCCTGCCGACCTTGGCCCCGGCAACCATCATATAAAGATACGCATTGACAATTCACCCAGCTTTGTACCAGCCGAAATCCAAAGCTCACACGCCTAAACTGACGGCACACTAATCAACAGGAACAACAATCCAGGCAACTTCTATATCGAAGCACCCCCACACGCCTATCTCAAACAGGTACAAGTCTACCCTACCCGACCAGACAACCATTGCCTGAATGACTTCTTGCAGAACGAAGCCTATATGCCCCTTGACTACATGAACAATCATCCCTCATTCACCATATCAAGACTGGGCAACGAGTTGGGTGACGACGTTGACCTGATGCGTAATTGGCTGTATGAATTCAGTTTGCCTATGTCGATACCCCAAAGGGAGGTACCTTGAATAACAGTTACCGGAAGACAAGAGGAACAGAATATCATGTAGTGAAAAAAGAATAATCCTGCCAATTAATTTGCTTCTACTTTCGGTTTGCGCTATCTTTGCGTTTCAAATCAAGAAGATATGAAAAAAGAAAGCCAAGTGATATTCGATCGGAATGTTGTAGAGTTTGTGACCGTAGCCGCCGAGTTTTGCAAGTTTCTGGAACAAGCGGAAGGGGTGAAACGCTCTACATTCGTCGATACATCCTTAAAAATACTTCCGCTGCTCTACCTGAAGGCCTCCATGCTGCCCGAGTGCGAAACCATAGGAGATGAGGCACCGGAAACATTCGTCACTGAAGAGACCTATGAGGTACTCCGCATGAACCTCGCCAATATTCTGGCCGAGAAAGATGACTATCTGGACGTGTTCGTATCTGACATGAAGTATAGTGACCAGCCCATCACCAGGAATATTTCCGAAGATTTGGCCGATATATATCAGGACATCAAAGACTTCATCTTCGTATTCCAACTGGGTTTCAACGAGACGATGAACGATTCGCTTGCCATCTGCCAGGAAAACTTCCGCCTCCATTGGGGACAAAAACTTGTCAACACCCTGCGTGCCCTGCACGAGGTGAAGTATGCGCAAGATGAGGATGAAGAGGAAGAAACCGCCGACTTTGAATATTAAATTATGGTTATCAAAAGAACAATAGATAAAGAAACAGTGAAAGATTTGCCCAAAGCCGCCTTTCCGGGACAAATACATGTCGTACAAACACCCTGGGAAGCGGAAAAAGCGGTCTCTTATCTGAAGTCCTGCCCGCTACTGGGCATAGACAGTGAGACCCGCCCGTCGTTCACAAAAGGTCATGTCCACAAGGTAGCCCTGCTACAAATTTCTTCAGAAGAACATTGCTTTCTGTTTCGCCTCAATCTCACGGGACTGACATTACCGGTCATCACATTGCTGGAAAACCCAAATGTAACGAAAGTAGGCCTTTCCTTGCGGGATGACTTCATGATGCTGCACAAGCGGGCGCCTTTCGAACAGCGTGCCTGCATTGAATTACAAGAATATGTCCGCACTTTTGGTATCCAGGATAAAAGCCTGCAAAAGATATATGCCATCCTTTTCGGGGAAAAGATTTCGAAAAGCCAGCGCCTTTCCAATTGGGAAGCCGAAAACCTGACCGAACCGCAGAAACTGTATGCAGCCACCGATGCTTGGGCATGTCTCAACATCTACAACAAACTGCAAGAACTGAAACAGACAGGAGATTTTGAAATAGAAAATAATAATGTATAATTGATGAATGTACCAATGTACAAAGTATACCTTAAACCCAAGAAAGAAGAGTCATTGAAGCGTTTTCATCCGTGGGTGTTTTCCGGTGCCATCGCACATTTCGACGGAGAACCCGAAGAAGGTGAAGTAGTTGAAATCTATACGTCCAAAAAGGAATTCATAGCCAAAGGGCATTTTCAGATTGGCAGTATCGCCGTACGCATACTGACCTTCCGTCAAGAAGAAGAAATCAATGCGGACTTCTGGAAACGTAAACTCAGCATAGCATACGACATGCGCCGCAGTATCGGCATAGCCGGAAACCCGACAAACAACACCTATCGCCTGGTGCACGGGGAGGGAGACAACCTGCCGGGGCTGGTTATCGACATTTATGCCCGTACTGCAGTGATGCAGGCACATTCTGCCGGCATGCACCTCGACCGCATGGCCATTGCCGATGCCCTTACCGAAGTGATGGGCAACCAGATAGACAATATCTATTACAAATCGGAAACGACCCTTCCCTTCAAAGCCGACCTCTATCCGGAGAACGGTTTCTTGAAAGGCGGCAGCACAGACAATGTAGCCATGGAGTACGGTCTGAAGTTCCACATCGACTGGTTGAAAGGCCAAAAGACCGGTTTCTTCGTAGACCAACGCGAGAACCGTTCGCTACTGGAACGTTATGCCAAAGACCGCAGCGTACTGAATATGTTCTGCTATACCGGCGGCTTCTCCGTATATGCCATGCGCGGAGACGCCAAACTGGTGCATTCCGTGGACAGTTCCGCCAAAGCCATCGACCTGACCAACAAGAATATAGAGCTGAATTTCCCGGGTGACACCCGCCATGCCGCATACGCAGAAGATGCCTTCAAGTACCTTGACCGCATGGGCGACCAATACGACCTGATAGTTCTTGACCCTCCTGCTTTTGCCAAGCACCGCGATGCTCTGCGCAATGCCCTGCAAGGCTACCGCAAACTGAACGTCAAGGCTTTCGAGAAAATCAAGCCCGGCGGCATCCTCTTCACATTCTCGTGCTCACAAGCCGTCAGCAAAGAAAACTTCCGTACGGCTGTGTTTACAGCCGCTGCCATGTCCGGCCGCAGCGTACGCATCCTGCACCAACTGACGCAACCTGCCGACCATCCGGTCAGTATCTATCATCCGGAAGGGGAATACCTGAAAGGACTGGTTCTATATGTAGAATAGAGGAAAAAGCAGGCTAACAGAGCCTACTTTTCTTAAATAGAGTTAATAAAAAGCAGAAATACACCAAAATAGCATGTTATATAACATAAACCGTGTATATTTGCACTGTGTTTTTCATGGTATTAGATTTAAGGTTAATAAAGATTGGGTGTCTGGGATAGATACCCTTCTTTTTTTATAATACATTCCTTACCAAAATCCATCCCTCATTAATCTCTTTCATTGAAGAAAAAGCTGTACAGAACTTGTTTTTCTCCTTGTCTCATTGTACATTTGCATCTATTACATAATTTAAAATATAAAAAGCTAATATTATGAGCATCAAATTCCGACTCACTGCCATGCAATTCCTGCAATTCTTTGTCTGGGGAGCATGGCTGATTTCATTAGGTGGTTACATGGGCGGTACGTTACATTTTGAAGGCGGACAAATCGGAGCAATCTTTGCAACCATGGGCATCGCCTCACTAATAATGCCCGGCCTGACCGGTATCGTTGCTGACAAATGGATAAACGCCGAACGCCTTTATGGTATACTACACCTGGTTGGCGCCGGTGCCCTGATTTATGCTTCAACTGCCACTACGTACAACCACATGTACTGGGCCATGCTACTCAACATGCTTGTTTATATGCCCACGTTATCCTTGGCCAACACTGTATCCTACAATGCACTGGAAAGATATAAAATGGACTTGGTGAAAGACTTCCCTCCCATCCGTGTATGGGGAACAGTAGGTTTTATCTGTGCCATGTGGGCTGTGGACCTCACCGGATTCAAGGCGAGTGCGGCACAACTCTATGTGGCAGCCATATCGGCAGCTGCGCTGGGGCTTTACGCCTTCACCCTTCCTGCCTGCCCCCCCATGCGCTGCGAAGGAAAAACAATGCTCTCCGCTTTCGGGCTGGATGCACTGGTGCTGTTCAAGCGCAAGAAGATGGCTATTTTCTTCTTGTTCTCCATGCTGCTGGGAGCCGCTCTTCAAATAACAAACACATACGGTGACCTTTTCCTGGGTTCGTTTGCTTCCATACCCGAATATGCGGATTCATTCGGTGTAAAACACTCCGTCATCCTACTTTCCATCTCGCAAATGAGTGAGACGCTGTTTATCCTTGCCATCCCATTCTTCCTGAAACATTTCGGAATCAAACGCGTTATGTTAATAAGCATGTTTGCATGGGTATTCCGTTTCGGACTTTTTGCCCTCGGAGACCCGGGAAGCGGACTATGGATGCTCGTTCTTTCGATGATTGTCTATGGTATGGCATTTGACTTTTTCAATGTATCGGGCTCACTGTTTACAGAAATGGAGGCACATCCCAGTATCCGCGCTAGCGCACAAGGTTTGTTCTTTATGATGACAAACGGTGTGGGAGCCATCATCGGAGGCTATGCCAGCGGAGCCGTGGTGGATGCCTTCTCGGTATATGCCGAAGGCGGAGGACTGGTAAGCCGCGACTGGACACCGGTATGGTTTATCTTTGCAGGATATGCCTTAGTCATAGGTTTGTTGTTTGGAATAGTATTCCGCTATAAACATAATCCAGAAAAAGCAGAGAAAGCAGATTGAGAATCTGGTTGACTTAACAAGTATGAAGAAGAAGAAAATAGAGCTACAAGTGCTGAATATTTCCAACAGCCAAGCGCAAGCGGGTACATACGCACTGGTATTGGGCGAGGTGGACGGTAAACGCCAACTACCGATTATCATAGGTGCTACCGAAGCGCAAGCTATGATTATTGAGATGAAAGGTATCGTACCACCCCGTCCGTTGACCCATAACCTATTCGCCTCCGTTCTTGAAGTGCTGGGCGTAAAACTGATGCGCATTCTTATCTATAAAGTAGACAACGGAATATTCTACTCTTACCTTTATATGAAAACCGAAGAAACCATTCTCCGGATTGATGCGCGTACCAGCGACGCCGTTGCCTTGGCATTACGCATGAATGCTCCTATCTTTATCTACGAAGATATCCTTGAAGCAGAATGTCTGAAAATCGTCGAAGGTTCCACCGACCCGACAAAAGACAGCGAACCGGACAAAGATGAACTGTTGCAGGAAAACTCGATAGACATACTGAAAACAGCCCTGCAAAAAGCAGTCGATGAAGAAGACTATGAACGTGCCGCACGGCTAAGAGACCAGATTAATCAACTCAAAAACAATTTGTAATATGCACGTATTCTATACTCCCGACATACAGGTCTACGCAGAGCTGCCCGAAGAGGAAGCCGCACACGCCATACGCGTCTTGCGCTTGCAGGCTGGAGACGAAATCATGCTGACAGATGGAAAAGGCTGCTTTTATCGTGCCGAAATCAGTACGGCTACCAACAAGCGCTGTCTGGTGAATATTCTGGAAACCCTTCCGCAAGCCCCCTTATGGAAAGGTCATCTGCACATTGCCATGGCGCCCACCAAGAACATGGACCGTACAGAGTGGTTTGCCGAGAAAGCCACGGAAATAGGTTTTGACGAACTGACATTCCTGAACTGCCGTTTCTCGGAACGAAAAGTCATCAAGACGGAGCGCATCTCCAAAATATTGGTTTCTGCTATCAAACAGTCGCTCAAAGCCCGTCTGCCTCAACTGAATGAGATGACAGACTTCAACAAATTCATCACACAGCCCTTTTCGGGTCAGAAATTCATCGCACACTGTTATGAAGGTGAGAAACAACTTTTGAAAGACATCGTACATTCTGGGGAAGATGCGCTGGTACTAATCGGTCCCGAAGGAGACTTCAGTGAAGAGGAAGTCCGGAAGGCAGAAGAAAACGGATTTATCTCCATCAGCTTGGGAAAATCAAGGCTACGAACGGAGACAGCGGCACTTGTTACCTGCCATATTCTTAATTTACAAAATCAATGATACTCACCAAAACAAAACTATATGAAGAAAAATCTATTCTTACACTTCTCGCTACTGACGGTACTCATTGTATCGATAAGCGCCTGTTCATCTAAAAAGCCGGAATATACCTATGTGATTCCTTTCGATGCCTCACAAGTCATCGCAATCAATTTAAAATCATTGGCAGACAAGGCTGGAGCAAAAGACAAAGAGAACAAAGAAGCTCTGCAAAAACTGACAGATGCCTTGAAAAGCGATATGAATACGGTGACTTACCAACAATTGGAAGCTATATTGAAAGACCCGACTCAATCGGGAGTGGATGTCAATGCACCAATCTATATCTTCAACGCTCCCTCATTCCCCTATACCACAATGGTGGCCAAGGTTCAGAATGAAGATGATCTGCTGAAACTTCTGGAGGTGACGGAGAAAGAACAGATAAGCAGTCCGATTGAAGAAGCAGACGGTTACAATTTTGCCCGGCTCAACAAACGTGCACTGCTTGCCTTCACTCCTACCACGGTTATGGTAGTGAACTATACCGGCACATCGCAACTGGAAAAAGTAAAAGAGGAAATTCCCGCCTTGCTGAAACAAACCAAAGAAAACAGCATAAACAGCAACCCCGGTTTCAAGAAAATGCAAAAGCAGAATGGAGACATCAATATGCTCATCTCTCCTTCCAGCCTGCTGAGTGCATACGCCAATCCGTTGAACTACGGAATATCCCACAACGTCGACCTGAAAGATATGAAGATGCTGGGAAATCTCTCTTTCGAAAAAGGAAAGATTGAACTGAAAGTAGAGAGTTATACCGAGAATGCAGAACTGAAAGCACTTTTCGAAAAGCAAATCAAAAGCACCTGTCCCATCGAAAACACGTTCTTGAAATATTTCCCCAAATCTACTCTAGCACTGTTCAGTATAGGTATCAATGGAGAAGAGTTCTACAATGTGCTGCAAGAGAACGAACAGTTCCGCAACGATTTCTCCATTACCAAAGCTGCCGAAGTGAAGAACTTGTTCAGTGCCTTCCATAACGACCTGACCGTAGGTCTAATCAATGTAACCATGAACAGTAATCCTTCTTTTCTGGCCTACGCCAGCGTAAAGAACGATGCTCCCTTGAAAACCCTTTATGAAAAAAAGTCCGAACTGGGACTGAAGCGTGGCGAAGACATCATGAAGCTGAATGAGAATGAATATGTCTATAAATCACGCGCTATCAACATATTTTTCGGCATACGCAACAAGCAGATGTACGCTACCAATGACGAACTGCTGTACAAGAATGTATGCAAGACCGTTGACCCGTCTGCCAAAGAAACGGAGTTTGCTTCCGGCCTGAAAGGCAAGCGCACAGCCTTTGTCATCAATGCTGAAGCCGTACTCGACCTGCCCGTTGTAAAAATGCTTGTTGGATTCGGCGGACAAGAGTATAGCACCTATTACTCACTGCTCGGCAATATCTCGCACCTGGAAGCCGTTGGCAACGAGGACAAGGCGACCGTCACCCTGCAACTGAAAAACAAGAATGCCAACGCACTGAAACAGATTGTGGACTTCATCAAACAGTTTACGGGCATGTAATTAAGGATTAAAAGATTGCAGTTTACTAATCCTTAATCCCTAACATTCAACATTAGATTATAAATGAATAGTATTCACCTGCGGCAAACACTACCCAAAGTGTTTGCCGACCGTGATGCCGTCAGCTCAGACGTATGGCATCGGGACATTATCTTCCACAAGGAAAAACGTTATCTTATAGAAGCCGCTTCGGGTACCGGAAAATCATCGCTTTGCAGTTATATCTACGGCTACCGCAACGATTACCAAGGAATCATCAACTTTGATGAACGTAACATCCGTTCACTCTCTGCCAATGATTGGACAGATATTCGAAAGCACTCGCTCAGCATTCTTTTTCAGGAGTTGCGCATCTTCCCCGAACTGACCGCTATCGAGAACATACAACTGAAGAACCGGCTTACCAATTTCAAAAAGAGGAAAGAAGTCCTCGCTCTTTTTGAGGCAATCGGCATTGCAGACAAGCTAAACGAAAAAGCCGGAAAGCTGTCTTTCGGCCAGCAACAAAGAGTAGCCTTTATCCGCAGCCTCTGCCAGCCTTTCGACTTCATCTTTCTGGACGAACCCATCAGCCATCTGGATGACGAGAATGGAACAATCATGAGCAGGCTACTGACAGAAGAAGCCAACCGCCAAGGAGCAGGAATCATAGTGACTTCCATCGGCAAACATCTGGAATTGGATTATGATGAAATTTATCAATTATAAACATGTTAATGTGCTAATATGCCAATGTGCCAATGACCTGCGGCGTGACAGCACAATGTAAATACAGCGCAGCCCATTGGCATATTAGTACATTAACCACATTAGCACATTAAAATAATAAGTAATTCAGAAAAATAAATGAACATATCAGGCTCTTTTGGAGAAGTTGATAAAGTGGGATTTGCCCAGCCCCGCCAGGCCTCGATTGACAGCGTAGAACAGATTGTCAGTCGAGACATAATCC
>NZ_JABXJH010000149.1:0-608 GCF_013373675.1 Bacteroides sp. L10-4 | reverse complement strand
AACTGAGCAAATACAAACTTGTCTTGAAACATATGCGGTCATAGTAAAACTACCGCAAAGATAAAATTTCAAGTCCGTTCGCTCGAAAAATCCATGTAACTAACTATATTTCAATAATTTCAAAGAAATTTTTCAGATTTTAATGGGACAGTAGTGAGCCTGATTAAGTTCATACTGTTTCTCAAATGCCTTAGATTGTCTTAGCGAATGCTTCAACGCCTCTATTCGCTCCTCTTTCTGCAAAATAAGTTTATCAGAATTATCTATCAGACTATCTAATTGAGTAAACAATGCCTCATTTGCCTTAGCAGCACTATCTGAGATATGCTGCTTGCATCCAGCACAAAAAAATAAATATAATAAGAAGAATAGGTTTAAACAAAAATGGTTTTTCATATTTCTATACTCGTTGGTAGAATTCATTTATTTAATAAATGAATTAAAAAAGTTACATACATCTTTGATTTTTAATATCAAAGTTTTAAGTACATGACAAAAATTTGAAAACATCGAATTTTGGGGTATAAGTCGGACGCATAAGTATGGTCGAAATCTCTTCCAATCCATATTTGACAAGCGACTTTGCCTTTCTTCCATGTTTCAGAATC
>NZ_JABXJH010000148.1:0-628 GCF_013373675.1 Bacteroides sp. L10-4 | reverse complement strand
TAATCGGGAGGATTTGGTTAACTTTGACTGAGTCCTTGGAATTAGTAGTTTTCATGGAGAAAAGTCGCCAAACTTTTCCTTTAAATTACTAAATTTCAGGGACTTTTGCAGATTTAATCACTTGAAAATTAAATGTTTAACAGCATATATTTAATTTTTGTCATCTACTAAAATCAAAGTTCTAATTACAATCAATTCTACACACAACTTGTATGCAATATTCGCAAGAATTCTCGACATCTGCAAACAATTGACTAGTAATTTGACTGCTTAACATAGAAATAACCAAATACGAAATACAAAAGCATCCACTCTTCTATTATACTTATATTGTTACTCTTAAATGCTTAACATTAATGATTATTTTGGGAAATAAAAGCAATCGCTCTTAGCACAATACCATTCTATTCCAAAACATTTGTAACACTTCTGTAACATGTATGACATCTCCCTGCAACACCAAACTCTTTCCTTTGCAACTAGAAATAAAATACATAGTTTCATTAGTGTCCAATAAAAATGGACGAGTTAAAAAATTAATCAAATAGTCCTTCAAAAAGGGGATAATCGAGTTCTTTGATATCGTTGAAATCAGTCTTATCGAACAGGTCACGTAAGTTCGTTTTGT
>NZ_JABXJH010000147.1:0-688 GCF_013373675.1 Bacteroides sp. L10-4 | reverse complement strand
GTATGCTGATGCCCTGGTCATCTTTTGTAAAAGCCGTCGTTCCGC
The DNA here is from genome assembly GCF_013373675.1 of Bacteroides sp. L10-4. NCBI lineage: Bacteria > Pseudomonadati > Bacteroidota > Bacteroidia > Bacteroidales > Bacteroidaceae > Bacteroides > Bacteroides sp. L10-4. The sequence goes on along the minus strand of NZ_JABXJH010000147.1, from coordinate 643 downwards.
CCAGCGTACATTGGATAATCTGCTTCCCTTTATTGAAACGAAACTTTTTCTAAAGGTGAATAAGGAGAAGACCCATGTCGCTTATATGCGTGACATCAAATTCCTTTCCTATGCCTTTGGTCGTAGTAATGTCAAATGCCAATTCTACATCCATGTCGATAGTGTCAAGAAGATGAAGAGTAAGATACGTGAACTCACCAGCCGTAATAACGGCTGGAGCTACGAATATCTTAAACAACGTTTGACTTGGTATATCCGTGGTTGGCTCAACTATTTTAAGTTGGCAGGTCTCAAAAGTAGGATAAGGGAATGGGACGGTTGGCTCCGTCATCGCATACGGATGTGTATTTGGAAGTCTTGGAAACGAGTCCGAACCCGGTATCGAAATCTGAAGAAGCTTATTCCCGATGGGAACCGTGTGCGAATGGCTGCCTTTTGTCGTAAGAAATACTGGCGAATGGCAAGTCATCCCACTGTACAAGCGGCTTTGTCGGATGAGCGTTTGCTTCGGGCTGGTTACCCTACTTTTAAGATGTACTATCATCCTGTGTTTAAAGGTTAATTAGGGAACCGCCGTATGCCGAACGGCACGTACGGTGGTGTGAGAGGTCGGAACGGGAATTAATCCCGTTCCTCCTACTCG
>NZ_JABXJH010000146.1:0-852 GCF_013373675.1 Bacteroides sp. L10-4 | reverse complement strand
TCCTGAAAAGGAGGGGGTGGTGAAGACTTTCTCTTGGGAGGATATTGAACCGGCTTCTTTTCCGATGCGGAATCTTCCGAAATTCGATGCCATTATCCATCTGGCTGGCAAAGCCCATGATACGAAGAACCGGTCTGCCGCGCAGGTATATTTTGATATCAATACGGGACTGACCCAAAAGATATTTGATTTCTTTCTGGAATCGTCCGCGAAGAAGTTCGTATTCTTCAGTTCTGTGAAAGCCGCTGCCGACAGCGTGGAGGGTGATATGCTGACTGAAGATGTGGTGCCTGCTCCGATAGGGCCTTACGGGGAGAGCAAGATTGCTGCGGAAGATTATATAAAGGAACGTTTTATTTTGCCTACCACCTCCCCCCTCGGATACTCCTCCTTCGAGAAGGAGGAGAATGAAAGGCGTTCGGACAAGCGGGTTTATATCCTTCGTCCCTGCATGATTCATGGTCCCGGCAATAAAGGGAATCTGAATCTTCTTTATAATGTGGTGAGGAAAGGCATTCCCTGGCCTTTGGGGGCTTTTGATAACCGAAGGTCTTTTACTTCGATAGACAATCTCTGCTACGTGGTGGAAGGGCTGCTGACCAAGGAGGTGGCGAGTGGCATCTACCACATGGGAGACGACGAGGCCTTGTCCACGAATGAGCTGATAGCTTTGATGTGTCGGGCTTTGGGGCGTAAGCCGCATATCTGGAAGATAAACAGAGGATTGATGGAGTTCTGTGCCCGTGTCGGGACTTTGCTTCATTTGCCTTTGAATGCGGAGCGCCTGCGCAAGCTGACTGAGAATTATGTGGTGAGTAATGCGAAGATAAAGGGCGCGCTGGGAATTGACCG
>NZ_JABXJH010000145.1:0-886 GCF_013373675.1 Bacteroides sp. L10-4 | reverse complement strand
ACTACTATTGCACTGCTTATGCGCAACTTCATAGCAAATTTCGTCAGAATCCTCGGAATCTGCAAGGATTTTGCCGGAAATCGAGTTAATGAACATGGAAACGTACCCAGGTGCGGTGTTGTTCCCAAGTTTTCCGACCTTGAAGTCATTGCTCTCGGGATAACCGCCGAGTCCTTCGGCTTCGACAGCGAGAATCTTCTTTTTTATCGTCTGCACCATGAGTGTAAGGAGGATTTGCCTAACCTGATCAGTCGCAGACAATTCAATGCCCGACGCAAGCTCACGGCCCGACTTGCAGAAGAAATCCGCAAGGATGTAGCCAGAGCTATTGATGGCCCCGAAGATGTATTCTGCATTGATTCTAAACCAGTAAAGGTATGCCGGAACGCACGGGCCAAACGATGCACCATGGGACAAGACAATCCCGATGCTGCTCCCGACTGGGGATACTGCGCTTCGCAAGGCTTGCATTATTATGGCTATAAGCTCCATGTTGTCTGCGGAATACTTGGTGTTATCCATTCCTTTGACATGACTGCCGCAAGTGTTCATGACCTTCATTATCTCAAGGACGTACGCTGGGAATATCATGATTGCATGATGCTTGGAGACAAAGGCTATCTCTGTGCTGAGATTCAGAAGAATCTCTTTGAGGCAGCAAATATCACTCTTGAAGTTCCATATCGGCTGAATCAGAAAAACTGGCATCCGCCTACATGGGCATACAAGAGATTCCGTAAACGTATCGAAACGATATTTTCCCAGCTCAACGACAATCTTATGATGATACGAAACTATGCAAAACAATCCTGCGGTCTTTTCACCCGCATAGCAGGCAAAATAGCAGCAATGACGTTCATGCAATATGTCAATTTCGTTAATCATC
>NZ_JABXJH010000144.1:0-1081 GCF_013373675.1 Bacteroides sp. L10-4 | reverse complement strand
TAAGTAACTAATCAAAATTAAGCAGCATTATGTTTAAGTTTAATACCCAAGGTATCCCCGACAGCCGCCAATGCCCTATTGACGGTGTAAAAGAGGTTGTCGCTACTTGCATAATCCTGCGGTCTGATCCATTTAGTTTTCATTATTCTCCACAAGGTTTCCGCAAGGTTCAGGTGAGGGGAATACGGTGGAAGGTAAAAGAGAAAAAGTCCGCGTTTCTCCCACAGTTCTCTCAATTCCCTTATTTTCTTGTTTCGATGTACGCTCGCATTGTCAAGCACGATGAACGTATCTTTCTTTATGTTCAAGGAAAAGGTGTCAAGGTATTCAACGACCTTGTCCGCGTCAATACTTTCAGTCGTGGTGAACCCATGATAGCGGTTGTTCCTGTCTATCATGCCGAAGATGTTGACCCTTTGTGCCTTTTGGGATGGGATATACACGTCTTCGTTACGGAATTGCCAGCCGTAAGGCACATAGCCTTCGGTGCACACATGGCTTTCATCGGCGTAATAGAGGTCTATCTTGCCGTTTATGTTCAGATGTTCAAGTTCTTGCAACTTCTCGGTCTTATACGCATAGAGTTGCGGCGAGGGTACTCCCCTTGGGCGTTTTCTTATTCGCTTATATCTTGCGCCAAGGCTGATAAAAAACGCTTGAATGTCAGGTCGCTCGCTTCCTTGCCAGTGGCCTTCTGCCAGGCTTCCCGAGCTTTGCTGACGCTCTGCCTGTCCTGTTCTATGGCCTTGCGAACAACTTCCTCGTCCGTACAGTCCATGATAGGTTTTCGCCCACGGCCGGGACGGGTCTGCAAGCCGTCGATGCCTTCCGACAAGAAACGTTTTACCCAAGAGTTGACAGATACATGTGACATCTCCGTCTGCAAACCTATGGCCTTGCTGGAAAGTCCAGTCGATTTGAGCAGTACGGCACGACAGCGCATCCGAAAGCAATGGCTGTCTCCCTGTCGGAAACCCGTTTCCAACGCCAAGCGTTCGGAATCCTTTAATATGATTGATTTGATTTTGCCCATAAGTGCATATTTGAATTTTATGAGGCAAAGGTATCAAAACCTTATGAT
>NZ_JABXJH010000143.1:0-1104 GCF_013373675.1 Bacteroides sp. L10-4 | reverse complement strand
TAAGTAGTTATTCATAATTATTTCACCTATGTCGAAATTACATTATCTTTGCTTCGAACAAAACTGCGTGATAAATGAAAATCAAGAAATTGACGCTGAGCGATTCCGAACGTCGGGAACTTACCACCGGTTTTCGGACAGGCGAAAGCCATTGTTTTCGTATGCGTTGCCGCGCCATACTGCTCAAAGCAGAGGGCTTGAGTGCGCCCCAAGTGGGAGCACAAACGGAAATGACCGCCCAAACCGTTGGCAGTTGGGTCAAACGTTTCGAAAGCCAAGGAATCCAAGGATTATACACACGTCCGGGACAAGGTCGCAAAGCCATCATGGACTGTTCGGACGAGGAATCCGTGCGCAAAGCCATCGAATCGGACCGGCAGAGTGTGCGTGCAGCCAAAGAAGCCTGGCAGAATGCTTCGGGCAAGGAAGCGAGCGAATCGACGTTCAAACGTTTTTTATCCGCATTGGCGCAAGATATAGACGTATAAGAAAACGTCCTAAGGGTAAGCCCTCGCCGCAGCTCTATGCGTATAAGACCGAGAAGCTGCAAGAACTTGAAACACTTTTTGAAAAAGGCTCCATCGACCTCTTCTATGGTGACGAATCTCATATCTGCACGGAAGGCTATGTCCCTTATGGGTGGCAGTTTGCCGGAGAAGACGTTTACATTCCTGTCGAAAAAGCCAAACGGCTCAACATCTTTGGCATGATTGACAGGAATAACCGCTTTGAAGGATTCTGCACCTGCGATTCTGTCGATGCAGAGAAAGTTGTTGATTTCCTCGACAGATTCTCTTTCAAGCTCTACAGAAAGACATTTGTTGTGCTTGACAATGCAAGTGTACATCGTAATGAGAAAATAAAGCGAATGCGTCCAATATGGGAAAAACGGGGACTTTTTCTCTTCTACATTCCTCCATACTCTCCTCATTTGAACATTGTGGAGACCCTTTGGCGTATTATGAAAGGGAAATGGCTCCGACCACAGGATTATGTCACTACCGAATCGCTGTTTTATGCCACCAACAGGGCTTTGGCGGCGATAGGAACACGACTGAATATTAACTTTAGCCATTATGCTGCTTAATTTTGATTAGTTACTTA
>NZ_JABXJH010000142.1:0-1191 GCF_013373675.1 Bacteroides sp. L10-4 | reverse complement strand
TTCCGTTACTTCGCAGGTAATGAAATCCTGTTAATTTCATTAATAATCAGTCGACAAGGAGAGAACAGGCGGTTTTTGTCCTGAATGGTGAAAATCAGTCCGTTGGGATATCGGAAAGAGGATTGGAAGTCGGAAAAAGTGACAGTGGGAAGGTGATGAAATGAGGATTCCAAAAAATGAAAGCGCATGTCCTTTGGTTCAAGATGCTGAATGACAGCCTGTTGACAGATTAGATGGGGGCTCCTTAAGGGCAACACCTCCCCGTTCCTCAAACCACTGTTTGAAGATTCCGGAAAATGTGCGACAAACCTATTCTGTCGTATTAAAATGAAGTAACGTCTTTTATACTATGCACGCTCCGCTTCTTACAAAAGAAATTACCCTTTGATTGGCCTCGTCAATCTTCCTGTTGCTGAAAGGCTTCAGATAGGTTTCCGTCACCGTGATGGAGGAGTGTCCCATGGCTTCGGATATGATTCCGGGATGTATCTCGCAGTGGTAAGCCATTGTGGCCCAGGTGTGTCTGGCCGCATATGTACTGAGTGCCGACTGCATTCCCAGGCATTGCCTGAGTACTGCCAGACGCTGGTTGAATGCCCTTAGTGCCGACTGGTATTCCCGGTATGCCGCTTCCGTTCCTTCCTCGCTCTGCAGGATGGGGAACAGATAGGGGGAGTCGGGGTCTCTGTCCGCCAGCATCCTTACCATCTGCATGGCTTCTGGTGTGAGTGACACGGTCAGCGCCCGTCCCGTCTTCCTTCGCCTATAAGAGAGTGTGTTTCCCTGCAAGTCCCTCTTGTGCAAATAGGCCAGGTCTACAAAGGGTATTCCCCTGAGCATGAACATGAGTACGAAGAAAATCCTTGTTTTCTGCCGTGTGTTTGGGAGTTTCCCTCCCTGCAGGCTCTTTTCCGTCTCCCTTACCAGGCATCCGATATCCGCTGTTTCCAGTGCTTTCTTCCTGTCCGCCCTTGTGCCGGTGTACACATGCTCAAACAGTCTGGGTACATACCGCACCATCTTTCTGTCCACCGCCCGGTTGAAAACCGAGCGTATCGCCTTGATGTAGGTTGACACGGTGTTCCAGCTGCAGTTCCTCTGCCTGAGGAAGTTTTCGAATCTCTTCAGCACGGTGGGGCTCAGCCTGCGCATGGGCATGGGTTGTCCCTTGTTGAATGCCGAGAATGCATT
>NZ_JABXJH010000141.1:0-1249 GCF_013373675.1 Bacteroides sp. L10-4 | reverse complement strand
GAAGACTCTTCTACCATGTTTTTATAAACCGGAATGTTAAAACAAAAATATTTTCTTGCGGGCATTTTTATTTTATCGGCTGAAAAACAGCCGATAAAATTGTCGTGGCGGAAAATAGAATGATTACCAACGTCGTATATTCAAAATAACGAATCCTTATTGGGATATCAATAATAGAACTTCCAAATAAAATTGCAACAAATAGAATCCAAGGTTTAATAATTCTATAGTATCGACTAAGCATAATTACCGTAAATGCTTGAAATATCACGCACGAAGTAATAGTAGCTTGTATCGCTCCTATTATTCTTATCGGGCTAAGAAGAATAAATAATAAGAAGGATATGAAGAAAATTGATATAAAACATTTCTTTTTGTTCATAATGATGCGGTTAAATTCCTAATCCTAAACACATTCCATCACACTCAAACAGCCAAAATAATCCACATCCTGAAGTTGGCTTACAACTGCCCCTTGTTGGAGTTCTACAAGTAGTGTAATCGGGTCCTTCATGATCCAATATATCGCAATAACTACTTTTCTGGCTACACGAACATTCAAACCCAACTCCTTCTCCTTGAGTTAACGCAATAATTTCATCTTCAAAATTTTTATCTAAGTCACCTTGCTTATTTAATACTTTTTCTATGCTATAACAAATTGCATGAATTTGCTTTTTATTCCATCCGAGTGTGTTGTTGGCATATTCTTGCCATCGATATATAAAAATCAGCAACTCGTCATTATTATTCAAATCGATAGAAGTGAATATAGACTTCTCATAATCTAATATCAATGAATAGATTAGTTCTATATGCTTCCATTCGACTTCAGACCAGTCTAGCTTTTCCAACTCTTGGTATTTTTCGTTCCATATTTCTCGTTTCTTTTCAGTATCAAAGATTCGATAAGCAGCTCTTTTATATGAATCCTTTTTTAAATTCAGAAATTGCATTCTACTCATCCTACTTATTTCTAAAACATTCTCATTTGCCCATCTTTCAATGTCAGGATCGCAACTATACATATTACTTTTCTGGCAAGAGAAAGAAAATATGCTCATAACCAAAACTAATAGATATTTGACTTTTTGCATACAGATTATTTTTATAAAACGTGATGTAATCATTCTATTTTCCGCCACGACAATTTTATCGGCTGTTTTTCAGCCGATAAAATAAAAATGCCCGCAAGAAAATATTTTTGTTTTAACATTCCGGTTTATAAAAACATGGTAGAAGAGTCTTC
>NZ_JABXJH010000140.1:0-1286 GCF_013373675.1 Bacteroides sp. L10-4 | reverse complement strand
TGTTTCTGAGAGAATGTTTTCGCTTCCTTTCTTGCGGATTTATAATTTTTTCTATAACTTGCCACTGTTTATCAGTAAGGTTAGTTGAGTATTGTTCCATAACTCTAATTGATTGACACTCATAAAGCTACAAATAAATCTCCAATTAACCTACTGATTTACAATATATTATTCATTGCAATAACGTTTATCTTCAATAAATTTTAAACAGCTTCTTAAATTAAAAAGTTAATTCTTAACTCTCATGAGATTCATCAATCTTATCGTCGTCCATTGTTCCGCCACCCGCTGCGACCGCTACTATACGGAGCACGACTTGACGACAGACCAGAGGTTGTCAAAAAACTCTTTTTAACAAAATCACCCTTGCTACAGATATCTGTGACAGGGGGGGATTTTCATATTTTTGGTGTTTGGACACATCCTCCTATCATTTTTATATCCGGAAGAATGGTGACATCAAGTCTCTTCGCCCCTTGTCCCTGCCCGGAGGCGAATGCAAATAGCATCGGTGTCTGTTACGAAGGTGGTCTTGACGAGTATGGTCGCCCTGCCGATGCGCGTACCCCTTTCCAAAGGCATTCTCTGCGCGTACTTGTGTTGCTGTTGCTGAAAGATTATCCCAGTGCCCGGCTTTGCGGTCATCGCGACCTAAGCCCCGACCTGAACCATAACGGGGAGATAGAGCCGGAAGAGTGGGTGAAGCAATGTCCTTGCTTTGATGCAACGATTATTTTGACAGAGCCTGCACCACCCAATCCGGCATACTTATAGAATGTTTTATTCTCTTTCTTTGCGTTTCTCGCGCACGTATATATAGTGTGTGTTGTTATTTTCTCTCTCTTTCCTTTCCTCAAAAATGTTCGCTCAAAATATCTTTATGAACCAGATAGTTACAAAAAAAGTTTCGTTTTTATTAAAAGAAAATGGCAGATATGTTTGGCTTGTATTGCTAAATCCTTACCTTTGCAACCGCTTTCCAAGAGACGGAAAGTGGTGAAATTGAAATGCTGAAACAGAATTGTGGAAGGTGACGCAAAGAAAGAAAAAGATGAATTGAAACTTATTAATATTTCTCCTTATCTTTGTAGTCCGATTCGCAAAGAAGAACTTTTTCTTGTTTTGCTTTTCCTTATCCTTATTTAAAGGAGTCGAAAAGAAGAAAGAAAAAAAAACTTCCGGAAAAATTTGGAAGTTATGCTTTGAAGTTCTTACCTTTGCACCCGCTTTCTGAAAGGAACAGCATCGCAGTTAAGACAGCGATCTTTGAACAGATTTACATAAAC